>NZ_JARAWX010000007.1:113749-383629 GCF_033793585.1 Streptomyces sp. MI02-7b
GACGGGGTGTCCTTGACCTCGAAGGTGCCGTCGGCGGCGACCGTCGCGGTGCCGAGCGGCGTGCCGTCCGTGTGGGCGGAGTCGGTACGGCTCACGGAGACGGTCGTGCCGTCCGCGAAGGGCACCGTGGAGCCGAGGGTGCCGGTGACGGTGACCTCGTCGCCCGGGATGGCGGCGGCCGGGGCGTCCACCGTGAGCAGGCTCGCGGCCCGGGCGACGCTGACGGTGCCGGTGCCGGTGGCGGCGTCGTGCTCGGCGTCTCCGGCGTAGGTGACCGTGTAGGTGTTGTCGCCCAGTGCGGACGGGGTGTCCTTGACCTCGAAGGTGCCGTCGGCGGCGACCGTCGCGGTGCCGAGCGGCGTGCCGTCCGTGTGGGCGGAGTCGGTACGGCTCACGGAGACCGTGGTGCCGTCCGCGAAGGGCACCGTGGAGCCGAGGGTGCCGGTGATGGTGACCTCGGTGCCGGGAAGGGCGCCGGCCGGGGCGTTCACCGTGAGGGTGGTGGCGGCGAGGGCCGGGTCCTCCAGGCTGAACGAGGTCACCGGCGGGACGGCGGTCCCGCTGTCGGTGGCGGCGGCCGGCGTGGCCGTGACACCGAGCAGGGATGCGGTGGCGAGCAGGACGGACAGAGCCGTCCCGCTCGCGATGTGGCGGGTGCGCAAGCTGGTTCCCCCCAGGCGGGCGTGGAGTCCGGAAGTCTTCCGGCGAGGTGTGGGTGCGCCGAGGGGCGCGGGCGCCCGTGAAGGTGCTCCGGCGCGCCTTCGTCGGCGGCAAGGGGAAACGCTACGTCATGCCTATGACAGCGGGCTACTGCATTGATCGCCCAAGTCGATCCATTACCACGACTTCGTCGGACGCTGACCGATCCGTGCCCGAATCGATGCCGGGATCCGTACAACCTTTTCGCGGGCACCGGTGTTCAGCCCTGTGCGACCCGCACGGTGACGGTCCACTCGCGCAGTCCCAGGCAGGCTACCCCGTCCGGGGAGGTCGGCTGGGCGCACAGGGGACGGGTGGCGGTGAGGCGGGCCGTGCCGGGGGCGGTGGCGCGGTAGGCGGCGAGGGTGTCGCCGCGGGGGGCGCCGATGCCGGCGTTGTCGGCCCGCAGGGCGCCGCCCTCGAGCGTGACGGGGGACCAGGGGCGGTCGGGGCTGCCGTCGAGCGTGACGCGGACCGTGGCGCCGGTGCCCACGCAGAGCGTGCGGCCGCTGTCGGCGGCGGTGAGGTCGAGCCGGGTGGGGCACGGCTTCACGCCGGTGGCCGGGCTGTCGCCCGGCTCGGCGCCGCCGCCGCAGGCGGTGAGCACGAGCGCCGCGACGGCCGCCGCGACGGCGGCTGCCGGTCGGGGGTGCGGCAGATGCGGTCGGTGCGGTCGGTGCGATCGGTACATGGGAGAGCCTCCTTTTCTCTGTGACGTGTCCCGGACGTAAAAGGGTCCCGGCCGCCTCGCGGCGACCGGGACCCCACACGCGGAGGAAGGGGCTCAGCCCGTGGTCAGGGCGGTGTCGTCGACCACGAAACTCGTCTGCAGGGAGGAGTCCTCGGTGCCGCTGAACTTCAGGGTGACGGTGGAACCGGCGAAGGAGGACAGGTCGAAGCTCTTCTGGGCGTACCCCGTGGCCTTGTTGAGGTTGGAGTACGTGGCCAGGGTGGTGGACCCGGCCGTGACGGTGAGCTTGTCGTAGGCCGAGGTCGTGGTGGTCTCGGCGGTGTCGATGTGCAGCCAGAAGGTGAGGGTCGCCTTGCAGCCGGCCGGGACGGTCACCGACTGGGAGAGCGTGTCGGTGTGCGTGGAGCCGTAGCCGTCCAGCCAGGCCTTGTACGAGCCGCCGTGCGCGGCCTCACCGGAGTCGTTGGTGACGACACCGCTGGAGGCGGTCCAGCCGGTGGCGCCCGACTCGAAGCCGGGGTTGGCCAGCAGCTGGCCGGCCGTGCAGGTGCCGCCGCCGGCCGGCGCGATCGTCCAGCCGAAGGAGGCCGAGCCGGAGGCGCCGGTGGAGTCGGAGGCGGTGACGGTGGTCTGGTAGGTGCCGGCGGTGGTCGGGGTGCCGGAGACCAGGCCGGTCGAGGCGTTCACGGAGAGCCCGGCGGGCAGGCCGCTCGCGCTGTAGGTGAGCGCGGCGCCCGCGCTGTCGGTGGCCGCGATCTGCAGGCTGCGGGCGGTGCCGACGGTGCCGGTCTGGCTTCCCGGGTTGGTGACGGTGACCGTGTTGCCGCTGCTGGTGCCGTTCTTGAAGGCGGTGACACCGTTCGGGGTGCCGAGGCCGGTCGGGCCGTCGTAGCCGGACTTCGCGGTGCACAGGTAGGAGCTGGAGCAGCTGCCGTTGGCGCCGGTGGTCACGTCGTAGAGGTTGGCGGTGTGGGCGTAGGGGTACGACGCCGGGTTGCTGCCCGCGGCCGGGGCGCCGCCCAGGGCGTACACGCCCGCGATGAGCGGCGAGGAGGCGCTGGTGCCGCCGTAGACCGCCCAGCCGGAGCCGCCGTAGGTGTCGTACACCGCGACGCCGGTGGCGGGGTCGGCCACCGCGGAGACGTCGGCGACGGTGCGCCGGGCGCAGCCGGTGTCGGTCTGCCAGGTGGGCTTGGTGTCGTACGCGGAGCAGCCCGAGCCGGTGCCGTCGCCGCCCGAGGTGGTGCCCCAGACCTTCTCGGTCCAGCCGCGGGTGGTGGAGGAGGTGTTCAGCGAGGTGCCGCCGACGGCGGTCACGTAGCGGGAGGCCGCCGGGTACTCGGCGCCGTAGCCCGCGTCGCCGGCGGAGACGGTGATGGCGACACCCGGGTGGTTGAAGTAGGCGCTGTCGTACGACGGGTCGGCGGACTCCTCGTCGCCGCCGTAGCTGTTGGAGACGAACTTCGCGCCGAGCGCTACGGCCTCGTTCACGGCCGTGCCGAGGTCCTCCATGCTCGCGGAGTCGGCCTCGACCAGCAGGATGTTGCAGCTCGGGCAGGCGGCGCTGACCATGTCGAGGTCGAGTGCGATCTCACCGGCCCAACCGCTGTCGGGGCTCGGCAGGTTGGTGGTGCTGCCGGTCTGACCGACCTTCTTGAAGCAGCCGTTGGCGGTCGTGCAGGCCGACAGCCCGTACTGGGAGCGGTAGGTGGACAGATCGGTGGCGGCGTTGGGGTCGTCGTAGGCGTCGACGATGGCCACGGTGAGGCCGGAGCCGCCGGTGGACGGCAGGTTGTAGGCGCTGTGCAGGTTGGCCGGCCCCAGACCGGACGGGGTGGCCTCGGGCGAGAGCGTGTTGTCGCGGCGCATCGCGATGTCGGTGCGCCGCTGGGCGAGGCAGCTGAACCGGCCGGCGACGGGCGCGCCGCACAGGTGCTCCGTCGGGACGTGGGCACCGGCCGTGCCGGTCGAGTGCACCGCCTGGGCCTGCGGCGACTGCAGGGCCCGGGCGTTCTGGGTGTCGCGGGCCGAGAGGGTGTGGGGGGTGGGGGGTGCGGCGGCCTGGGCCGTGGGACCGGCGGCCAGCAGGCCGCTGACGGCCAGGGCGAGCGCGGGCAGGGCCGCGGCGACCGATCGTCTCAGTCGGTGCGTGGAGAGGTGCACGAGGTGCCTCCGTCGAGTGCCGGGAGTGGGGGTGTCACGGCGCGGTGCGGGTGGCGCGGGCGGCGCGGATCCTGGGCGGCCGCGGGGTGCAGGTCATTTGCCTGTAAGCATGTACATGTCATTTCGACACGCGTAGACCACCCCTGTGCTGCGGCTGCGTACGGGTGATGACGGTTGACGCGCCGAAGCTATTGCAGGCCGCCACCGCCGAACAGCGGCGGAGGAAGATCTTTACCGCCGCTTGAGGGGCGTTTGCCCGGACCGAGGCGGGAGCCCTCGGCCCGGCGGCGGCCGGCCCGATTTCCCTAGGGTTTTCCCTGTACGCCCCGCTGTGGCCGCGCCGTCCTTGACCTTGTCGCAGCGTCAAGGTCTCTACTGGCCCCATGCGCATCGGAGAACTCGCCGCCCTCGCCGGGGTCAGCACCCGCACGGTCCGGCACTACCACCGCATCGGGATGCTGCCCGAGCCCGCGCGCCGCGTCAACGGCTACCGCGACTACGGGCTGCGCGACGCCGTCGGGCTCGCCCGCGTCCGGCGGCTGGCGGAACTCGGCCTCGGCCTGGAGGAGATCAGGGACGTACTCGCCGACGACGCCGGCAAGGACCTGGCGGAAGTCCTCGCCGAACTCGACGCCGACCTCGCCCGCCAGGAGGAGGCCATCCGCGGCCGCCGCGCCCGGCTGGCGGAACTGCTGCGCCAGGCCGGGACCGGCGGGCTCCCCGCGGAGGGACCCGTCTCCCCCGAACTCGCCGAGCTCTTCGCCGACATGGCCCGCGTCACCGCGGACCTGCCGGGACCCGAGCCCGCGATGGCGGCCAGGGAACGCGAACTGCTCGCCCTCCTGGAAACGGCGGCCACCCCGCAGACCCGGGGCTGGCTGACCGGCCTGCTGCGCTCCATGGACACCGGCCCGGACGCGATGCGCCGCGCGTACGCGGTCTACGCGCTCATGGACGAACTGGCCGGCGCCCCGCTCGACGACCCCCGGGTCGGCGAGGCTGCGCGGGCCATCGCCGACGCCGTCCCGGACGAGATCGTCGCCGCGATGGCCGACACCGCTGAGGACGACGTGGTGGCGGCCGCCGGACAGGGCGGCTTCGTCGCCGCGTTCCTCGACGACCACGCCCCCGCCCAGGCCGAGGCCGTGCGGCAGGCGATCCGGCTGCTGTCGGAGCGTGCCCGATGAGGAGCGCGCGCGGCTGGGCACTGGGCCTGCTGCTCTGCGCGGAGGCCGTGCTGGCCGGGTGCCTGTCGGCCGGGGTGCCGGTGCCGCCGCCGGTGCTCCGGGGCACGGAACTCTGCCTTGCCGCCGCGGCCGCGTGGCGGCTGCCGCGCCTGGTGCGGGTCCACCGCGAGGCGCGGCGCCGGGGTCAGTCGCGGCGGGCCGCGCTGCGGACGGCCGTGCGCGCCATGGTGCCGGTGGCCGTGCGGCGGCTGGTGCGTCACGAACTCGCCCTGGCGGCGAGCCTGTTGCTATGGACCGCGCGGCGGCCGCGGCACGGCGTGGGCAAGGGCGCTGTCCCGGTCCCGTACAGCGGGGCGCAGACGGCCACCGTCTACGGGCTGCTCTTCGTCTGCGTGGTCGAGACCGTGCTGCTGGCGCTGGTCATCCCCTGGCCGGCCGTGCACGCCGTCACGCTCGTCCTCGACCTGTGGGGCTGCTTCTTCGTCCTGGCCTTGCACGCGGCGTGCGTGGTCCGCCCTCACGTCGTGGAGGCGGACGGCTCGCTGCGGGTGCGGTACGGCGCGCTCGTCGACATCCGGGTGCCCGCCGGGCGGATAGCGGCCGCCCGCGTCGACCGGCGCTTCCCGGGTGGACGGCTGGTGACGCTCACCGACGACGGCACGGCCGACCTGGTCGTCGGCGGGCAGACCACCGTGACCGTCGAGCTGTCCGAGCCGGTCGCCTTCCTGCGCCCGCTGGGCGCCCCCGCCCGGGCGCGCGTGCTGCGCTTCCACGCCGACGACCCGCGCGCCGTCGTGGCCGCCCTGGGGTGGGCGGGCCGCGGGGGCTCGGGTAACGTGGCGTCGCCCGCAGTGGACGGACCGAGGAGGTGAGACCCATTACCGCCATGTCAGGTTGGGTGCTCCCCCCGTACGGCTCCGCTGCCACCCCGGCGTAGGAGACCGCGAGAGCGCCCTTCGGCATCCCGAAAGGCCTTCATGCCCGCATTGCCTCCTTCCGTGCCGCCCACCCCGGTCGATCACCGGGCCGTCGTCGCCGCGCTGCGCGCCGCCGGCTGCGTCTTCGCCGAGGACGAGGCGCGACTGCTCCTCGCCGCCGCGGGGACCCCGGCCGAGCTCGCCGTCATGGTCGAGCGCCGTACCGCTGGTTTCCCCCTCGAACAGGTCGTCGGCTGGGCCGAGTTCCGCGGTCTGCGGATCGCCGTGGACCCCGGGGTCTTCGTGCCCCGGCGTCGTACCGAGTTCCTCGCCGGCGAGGCCGCCCGGCTGGCCCGCCCCGGCGCGGTCGTCGTCGACCTGTGCTGCGGTTCCGGGGCGGTGGGCGCCGCGCTGGCCGCCGAGGTGGAGCGGCCCCGGCTGTACGCCGCCGACATCGATCCCGCCGCGGTCGCCTGCGCCCGCCGGAACCTGGCCGCCGCGGGCGGTGAGGTCCACCAGGGCGACCTCTACGAGCCGTTGCCCGCCCGGCTGCGAGGCCGCGTCGACATCCTGGTCGCCAACGCCCCGTACGTCCCCACCGACGCCGTCGGTCTTCTGCCCCCCGAGGCCCGTGACCACGAACCGCTCACGGCCCTCGACGGCGGCCCGGACGGCCTCGACATCCTCCGCAGGGTCGTCGCCCGCGCCCCCGACTGGCTGGCCCCGGGCGGCCACCTCCTCTTCGAGACCGGGGAGCGGCAGGCCCCGGCGGCGGTCGAGGCCGTCACTCGGGCCGGCCTTCGCGTGCGCGTCGCTGTTTCCGAGGAATGGCACGCCACCGTGATCGTCGGCACCGCGGCGGCCCGGTCCGTATAAGGGTTCGCGGAGAAAAGTCCCCGCCGGAACGGGACCAAGGTCCCGCCGCCTCGCTATCGAAAGGCCCGGCCGTCGAAAGGCGGAAAGTAAGAATGCGGGAAAGCAGGGGAGGGAGAAAGTCCCGGCGCTCGGAGGGGAAAGTCCTGGCACCCGGAAGGGGAAGTCGCCCGCCCGCGTGAAGCGGAATCCCCCGCGTTTTCGTCCGCCTCCCGGGCTTCCCCTTCGTGCCGCGCCCGCGCGGGCGCGCGGGCGCGCGTAAGGGGGGTGTCCGCGCGGGCCGCGGTGCCGGCGGCGGCCCGCCGCGCAGGGGCCGCCGCCCCGGTACCGATGTGCCGGTGCGGCGGCCCCTTGGCATGTTCGCCCACGTCGGCGGGGGGCTGCACCCCTGCGGAGTCCGTGCCCGCAGGGCGCCGGTCGCGCCCGGCGCCACCGTCGCCCGGAGTGGGACACGCAGTGTCATCGGGTGGGCGCGGGGAGCGAGAACGGCGGCGAATTCGTGACCGGGACCACGTGGCGCCGGTCACGCAAGGGGCGATTTGTGGGGGTTTGCGTGTGACGTGGCAGATATGGCGCGCGCCACAATCCGGCCCTCTTAGTAGTCCGCGGTCCTCAATTCCCGTCCGGTGACTGGGCGGCGGGACTTTGGACCCTGGGGGCACTACTAATCGCGGTCGTAATGGGGGGCATTGACCCCCGCCAGGAATTCGGCCAACAATTCATGGCGTACCCCACGGAAAAGGAAAGAAACGAATGCAGATCTCCTCCATGACGAAGTTCGCCTCCGCCGCCAAGGCCAAGAAGATCTCCCTCGGCGTCGTCGCTGCCAGCGCCGCCGTCGTCGCCGGTGGTGTGGCGATGGCCCCCACCGCTTCCGCCGCTACGACGCACTCCGGCTCCGTCAACGCCTGGATCAACCAGAGCCTGGAGATCATGCACAAGAACGGCATCCCGGGCACGTACAACGGCATCTACAAGAACCTGATGCGCGAGTCCTCGGGCAACCCGTCGGCGATCAACAACTGGGACAGCAACGCCGCCAAGGGCATCCCGTCGAAGGGCCTCATGCAGGTCATCGACCCGACGTTCAAGACGTACCACGTGCCCGGAACCTCGTACAACATCTACGACCCGGTCGCCAACATCACCGCGGCCTGCAACTACGCGGCCCACCGCTACGGTTCGATCGACAACGTCAACTCGGCCTACTGAGGCCGGGCGCGACAGCGCCACGCGTGTGCCCGTGAAGAGTGCCCCCGGCAGTGCCACTGCCGGGGGGCGCTCTTTTTTGTGCTCCCGGACCGGTTCCCGGGTCCGTGCTTGACACCCGCCGCGGACCCGACGCATCATCGTTCCACTAATCAAGTAGTGGAATGGTGGTGCTGGGAACGTGGAGTTCCGCATCGACCGCCGGAGCGGCGTCGCGGCCTACCAGCAGATCGTCCAGCAGACCAAGCAGGCACTGCGGCTGGGCGTGCTGGTACCGGGCGACCGGCTGCCGACGGCCAAGGAGGTCGCCGAGAGCAGCGCGGTCAACCCCAATACGACGCTGAAGGCCTACCGCGAGCTGGAGCGGGAGGGGCTGGTCGAGCCCCGGCCGGGCCTGGGGACGTTCGTCCGCCGGTCGCTGGCCCGCCCGCAGGCCGGGCCGGACTCGCCGCTGCGCGGCGAGCTGGACGAGTGGGTGCTCCGGGCCCGTGCCGCGGGCCTGGAGCGGGACGACGTGATCGCCCTGGTCACGTCGGTACTGGAAGAGCGGTACGCCGGTCCCCTGGTGTCCGCCGCGGGCACGGAAACGCACGGGAACACGGAAAGCGGGAAGCACGGATGAGTGAGGGCATGGACCTTCCGGGACCACCGGAGGAGTCGGCGATCGAGGCCTACGGCGTCGGGAAGAAGTACCGGCGCGGCTGGGCGCTGCAGGACTGCTCCTTCCGGCTGCCGGCCGGCCGGATCTGCGGTCTCGTGGGGCCCAACGGAGCGGGCAAGACGACGCTGATGAGCATCGCCGCCAATCTCCTGGAGCCGACCGCCGGCACGCTGCGCGTGTTCGGCGCGGCCCCCGAGTCCGCGGAGGCCGGCCGCCGGGTCGCCTTCCTCGCTCAGGAGAAGCCGCTGTACAAGCGCTTCACCGTGGCCGAGACGCTGCGCATGGGCCGCGAGCTGAACCCCGGCTGGGACCAGGCCGCCGCCGAGGGGATCGTGCGCTCCGGCAATGTCCCGCTGAACGCGCGGATCGGCACCCTGTCGGGCGGCCAGCGCACCCGCGTCGCCTTCGCCGTGGCCTTCGGCAAGCGCCCCGACCTGCTGCTCCTGGACGAGCCGCTGTCCGACCTGGACCCGCTGGTGCGTCACGAGATGATGAGCCTGCTGATGGCCGAGGTCGCCGAGCACGGCACGACCGTCCTGATGTCCTCGCACATGCTCGCCGAGCTGGGCACCATCTGCGACTACCTCATGGTCATCGCCGGCGGCGGGCTCCGCCTCGCCGGCGACGTCGACGAACTGCTCTCCGCCCACACCCTGCTGACCGGTGTCGCCGAGGGCGGCCCGGGCGTGCCGGCCGGCCTGGGGCATCACACCTTCGTCGAGTCCCGCGTGCACGGACGGCAGTTCACCGCCCTCATACGCCCCGACGGCCCGGTCGGCGCCCCGTGGCAGGCCGACACCCCGAACCTGGAGGAACTCCTGCTCGCCTATCTGCGCAACCCCGGGGCTCCCGCGCTGATCAGCCCCACGGCCCGGGTGGCGGTGGCGGCATGAGCACCATGACCGATCCGAGGACGCCCGCCGCCGCGCCGGCCGAGGCGACCCGCCGCCCGCACCTGAGCGGCATGACCTGGCTGGTGTGGCGGCAGCACCGGGCCGCGTACTGGACCCTGATCGCCCTGACCGTGGCCGGACTGGCCGGTATCGCCTGGCGGCGGTCCGTCCTGACGGACTACCTCGCACCGTACGGCTGGCCGCACCTGAAGTCCGACGACTGGGTCCAGGGCTTCACCGCCTACTCCCAGCAGCTGAGCCAGGCCGGCCTGGCGCTCAGCTTCGTCCCCATTCTCCTCGCCGTCTTCGTCGGTGCCCCGCTGCTCGCCCCGGACCTGGAGAACGGCACCGCGAAGCTGATCGCGGCGCAGTCCGTGAGCCGGGTGCGATGGATCGCCAACAAGCTCGTCATCACCGGGCTCCTCCTGGTGATCGGCACGATGCTGCTCTCGGTCGCGTACGCCTGGTGGTGGGAGCCGGCGAAGAGCCAGGCCGGCTGGACCGAGTCCACCTACTTCGACACCACCGGTCCGGTGCCGGTGGCGCTCACCCTGTTCCTCGTCGCCGCGGGTGTCCTCATCGGCACGCTGCTGCGGCGCACGCTGACGGCGATGGTGGTGACCTTCTTCTTCGCGGTCTTCTCGGAGGTCGTCTGGAGCCTGACCCGGTTGCACCTGGGCACCCCGGTCACGCTGGCCACCCACCACGCCGCGGGTCTGCCGGGCCAGTCCCCCGCACTGCCGGCCGGCGCGTTCGAGATCGACTCCAACTACGTCACCGGCTCGGGCAAGTTGATGGGCTGGGGCACGTGCGCCCATGAGGCGGACGAGAAGGCCGTCGAGGTCTGCCTGCGCAAGCTGGACGTGGTGGGCTGGTCGACCGAGTACCTGCCCGTCTCGCAGCTGTCGACGATGCAGTGGCTCGGCGCGGGCATCCTGTTCGTCCTGACCGCCGCCCTCGTCGCGGTGATCGTCCTGCGGGGCCGCAGGCGACTGGTCTGAGTCCGGCGTCCGGACCCGGCTCCCGCCCCTCACCAGGGGCGGGAGCCGGGTCCTCGGCGCGTCACGGGTCTTTACAGACGTACCCGCCTCGGCCACCCTTCTCCTCCATGACGTCCGTCCCGCCGCAGGTCACCGCGGCCGTCCACGCCACCGCCGAGCGGATCGCCGAGCTGCTCCGCCGCTGCGCGGACGCGTCGGCGCGCATCCCCGGTGCGCAGTGGACGGTGGGCGAGGCGGCGGCGCACCTGGTGCTGGCCAACGAGCTGATGGCGGCGCTCGCGCGGGGCGACGAGCGGCCCTACGGCGACGGCACCGCCGGCAGCCTCGCCGCCGCCAACGCGGCCTCGCTGGAGGCGTACCCGGAGCGCGACCCGGCCGTGCTGGCCGAGGGCGTCGTGCGCCACGCCCGGGCGTTCACCGAGGCGGCGTCCGGCCGCCCGGCGGAGCGGCCCGTCCGCACCCCGCTCGGCCCGATGGACCTGGCCACCCTCGGGTCGTACCTGGTGGCGCACATGCTCGGCCACGGCTGGGACATCGCCGCCGCGCTGCGCCGCCCGCACATGATCGACGCGGCGGCGGTGGAGGCGACCGTGCCGTTCGTCATGACCGCCATGCCGCGCGTGCTCAGTGCCGCGGCCGCCGGCCACACCGCCTGCTACGACCTGCGGGTGCGCGGCGGCTCGCGCTTCGCGGTCACCTTCGCCGACGGGGCCGCGGAGGTCACGCCCGAACTCCCGGGCCGCGCCGATGTGACGATCGTCGCCGAGCCCGTGACGTTCCTGCTCATCGCACTCGGCCGGCGTACCGCCACCGGTGCCGTGGCCCGCGGCAAGATCCTCGCCTGGGGCCGCAAGCCGTGGCTCGCGCCGGGCTTCCCGGCGTTGTTCACCGCGCCCTGAGGCGCGGCGCACGCGGCACTTGATAGACTGCCGGCCGTCGTTCAAGCCTTCTCGCTGCGGATCCCGATCCGCCGGGGAGGCTTTTTTCATGCCCGGCGGGGGCCCGCCCCGCAGCGGGCCCCTTCCCGGACAGGAGACCCATGCCGGATCCATGTGTACGTCGAGCGACGGCCGACGACCGCCCCGTGGCGGAGCGCCTCTGGTTGATGTTCCGTCACGACATGTCCGGGTTCGGCGGCGTCGTGCCGAACCCGGACGGGACCTTCCGGAGCGACCGGCTCCACGCCGCATTCGCCGGCGGCGACTGGGCCCCCTATCTGCTGACGAGCGGCGAGCGCCCCGTCGGTCTCGCCTTCGTGCGCGGCCTGACGGGCCCGACGCGTGTGCTGAACAGCTTCTTCGTCGTCCGCGGAGCGCGCCGGGCCGGCGTCGGACTGCGCGCGGTCCGGGACGTCCTCGGCAGGCACCCGGGTCCGTGGGCGGTCGCCTTCCAGGACGCCAACACGGTCGCGGCGCGCTTCTGGCGCCGTGTCGCGAGCGAGGTCGCCGGCGACGGCTGGAGCGAGGAGCACCGGCCGGTACCGGGTCGTCCGGACCTGGCGCCCGACACCTGGATCTCGTTCGGCGCTCCCACGACGACGGGTGGCCGGTCATGACCTCATCGACGAACACCGCGGCGGACGCGGGTACCGGGCGGCTCGGCGACCTGACCGTCAACCGCGTCGGGTTCGGCGCGATGCGCCTGACGGGCAGTGCCCCGTTCGACCTCGGCGAACCGAGCGACCGCGAGCGGTCGATCACCGTTCTGCGGCGCGCGGTCGAGCTCGGCGTCAACCACATCGACACCGCCTCCTTCTACTTCTCCTCGAAGCGCTCCGCCAACGAGCTGATCAACCGGGCGCTGGCGCCCTATCCGGAGGATCTGGTCATCAGCACCAAGGTCTGGCCCGGCCGGGACCCCTCGGGCGCGTGGTGGTGGGCCGCACCGGAGCAACTGCGCGGCCAGGTCGAGGAGAATCTGCGCCAGCTGGGCCGTGACCATCTGGACGTGGTGAACCTGCGCGTCCCGCCCAGTCACAGGAACGGCTCGATCGGCGCCCACTTCGAGGCGCTGGCCGCGCTGCGGGACGCCGGACTCGTACGCCACCTCGGCATGTCCAACGCCACGCCCGCGCACGTGGCCGAGGCGCGGGCCATCGCGCCGGTCGTGTGCGTGCAGAATCCCTACAGCCTCGACGCGCCCGGCGAGGAGCGGGAGTTCCTGCGGGCCTGTGGTGAACTCGGCATCGCCTTCGTGCCGTTCTTCGCGATCGCCGGAGCCGGACGGGAGGCGGGCGCGAGCGCCGCCGACAGCGAGGCGGTGCTCGCCGTCGCCCGCGCGCACGGCGCGTCGGCGGCGCAGGTCCGCCTGGCGTGGACACTTCACCAGGGGCCGCACGTGCTGGCCATCCCCGGTACCGGTGATCCGGACCACCTGGTCGCGAACGTCGCCGCCGGGGCGATCCGGCTCTCGGAGGACGACATGGCGCTCCTGGGATCCCACCACCAGGACGACGGACGGCCCCCGGCCGCCGCGCGGGCCGCTTCGTGAACACCGGCCGCGCCTGACGGACCGTGCGCCGGGGCGGTCAGAGGCCCGACAGGGTCATGAGGAAGCGGGTCCTCGCGTCGTCGCGTCGCGCGCAGATCCCGGGGACCGCGTTGAGGGCGGCCAGGGCCCGGCACCAGCCCCGTACCCGCTCCGGGGACTGGCCGGGAACCATGGCCGCCAGCTCCTCGATCCGCGCGTCCAGCGCGGCCGGGTCCGTGACTCCCTCGAGAACCCAGTCCACCGCGTCGAAGTCGGGGTCGCCCCACGCGGGCCGGGGGTCGATCGCCACCATGCGGGCGCCCGGCCCGGACAGCACGTTGGACGGATGGAGGTCACCGTGCACAAGTCCCACCGGCCCGCTGGTGGCGAGTTCCAGCGCCGCCTGCCTGGCCCGGCCGAGCACCGCCGGGTCGAGCAGGCCGTTCATGCCGGCCGCCGACAGCCTGCGGTCGGCCAGGCCGAAGAGGAAGCCGACCCGGTCCGACAGGGGCCGCAGCACCGAGTGCTCCCCGGGAACGGGGGAAGCGGCCCGCAGGTCCCGGAGCAGCGCCGCGGCCTCGGTCAACCGCCAGGCGAGCTGCCGCACCGGCACTCCCGGCTCCACGTCCCCCAGCAGCAGGGCGCCGGCCGTGAGGTCCCGCGCCAGCAGGGGGACCACCGACGGCGTCCCTTCCCAGGCGCGCAGGGCCTCGGCCTCCTCGCGGGCGATCGCGGGCTCCGGCGTGACCTTCAGCCAGACCGGGGCACCGGTGTCACGCCGCACCGAGCGGAACACCCGCGAGGTGCCTCCCCCGCCGGACCCGACGACCTCCAGGTGCCACCGGGCGGCGAGTTCGGCCACCAGGCCGGGCAGTTCGTCGCACCAGGCACGCACCCCGTCCCCGAACCGGACCGCGAGCCGGTCCCGGACCTCCGGGGTGACAACAGCATGCGATCCCAAAGGGCCCCCTCGTCCGGCCGATGCGGTCCTTGCGCATCCTAGGAGCCCCGCCGGGCAACAATCGTCAACTTCCGGTTGACGTTCCCGCATGCGTCAACCTAACGTTGACGCATGACGCAACCCATCCGGCTCGACGACCTCATCGAGGCGATCAAGAAGGCCCACCCCGACGCGCTCGACCAGCTCTCCGACGCGGTCCTCGCCGCGGAGCACCTCGGAGAGGTGGCCGACCACCTCATCGGCCACTTCGTCGACCAGGCCCGCCGCTCCGGCGCCTCCTGGACCGACATCGGCAAGAGCATGGGCGTCACCAAGCAGGCCGCCCAGAAGCGCTTCGTCCCCGACCTCGACCCCAGCCAGGGCTTCAGCCGCTTCACCCCCCGTGCGCGCAACACCGTCATGGCCGCCCACGCCGAGGCCCGCACCGCGGGCAATGCCGAGGTCGCCCCCGAGCACCTCGCCCTCGGCCTGCTCGCGGAACCGGAGGGCATCGCCGCCCGCGTCTTCACCGCGCAGGGCCACGCCCTCCCCGCGGTCCGCGATCACCTCACCGCCGCCCTGCCCCCCGCCGCCGGCCAGGGCCGCGCGGAAGGGGAGATCGTCCCCTACGACCTCCGCTCCCGCAAGGCCCTCGAACTCACCTTCCGCCAGGCCCTGCGCCTCGGCCACAACTACATCGGCACCGAGCACATCCTGCTCGCCCTCCTCGAACTCGAGGACGGCACCGGCCCCCTCACCTCCCTGGGCATCGACAAGTTCACGACGGAGACCGCCGTCACCGAGATGGTCGCGGCCGCGGCCGCCGCCCGCGGCGGGAAGTGACCGGGCGGCATGCAGCAGCCGGAGTACGCGCTGCGGCCCGTCGGGCGGGTGGAGTCGCCGTTGAAGCGCAGGCGGGACGCGCCGAAGCAGGCGGACGAGGGGGCGCCCGAGGCGTGGCTGGTGTTCGAGCCGGCGGTGGCGGAGGGGCTACGCGGGCTGCGGGCCGGCATGGAGGTGCTGGTGCTCACCTGGCTGGACCGGGCGCGCCGGGACGTGCTGGAGGTGCGGCCTCGCGGCGAACCGGACCGGCCGCTGACCGGGGTGTTCGGCACGCGATCGCCGGACCGGCCGAATCCGCTGGGCCTGCACCGGGTGGAGATCGCCGAGATCGAGGGCCTGCGGGTACGGGTGCGCCGGCTGGAGGCGCTGGACGGCACGCCCGTGGTGGACGTCAAGCCCGTGCTCGGGCGCTTCGACGAGCGGTGACCGGGGGTCCCGCGCGCCGCCGCGACGGCCCCGGGTACGGGACCAGGTCCCGCACCCGGGGCCGTCGCGTCACACGGGGGCGGCGTCGCGCGGGTCGACCGGCAGCGGGGCGAAGGGCAGCAGTTCGTCGCGGCCCGGCTGCACGACGCTGTACGTGCTCTCCGGCATCTCGTGCCAGGCGTCCGGCAGGTCGCCCAGCGGCTCGGAGACCACCAGCCGGGTCTCCGGGGAGACGTCCTGCAGCCACCACAGGTCGGGGTGCAGCTCCTCCAGGGACCTCACGCGGCTGCTGAAGAACAGCGAGCGCGAGCTGCGCCGGCTGGAGTAGCGGAACGCCCACAGCCGTTCGCCGTCGGTCACCGCCACGGTCATCTGCATCGGGAACTCCACCCCGTGCTCGTGGCCGACCCGCTCCACCAGGCCCACCATGTGGGCGACGGCGTTCGGCGCGTCCTGGTCCAGCCCGAGACTGAGGGCGAGCAGGAACATCACCTCGGAGTCGGTGGAGCCCTCCAGACGTGAGAACAGCACGGGATCGATGGCCATCGACAGGTCGCGGCGCAGCCGGTGGAAGTCGGTGATCGCGCCGTTGTGCATCCACAGCCAGCGGCCCAGCCGGAAGGGATGGCAGTTGGTCTGCTGGATCGCGCTGCCCGTGGAGGCCCGCACATGGGCGAAGAAGGTCGGCGAGGTGACGTGGTGCGCGATCTCCCGCAGGTTGCGGTTGTTCCAGGCGGGCCCGGTGTCGCGGATGATCGCGGGGGTCTCCAGCCCGGGGGAGTACCAGCCGATGCCGAAGCCGTCGCCGTTGGTCGTCTCGACGCCCATGCGGGAGTGCAGGCTCTGGTCGATCAGAGAATGCTGGGGCTTGTACAGAATGTTGTCGAGCAGCATCGGCGTGCCCGTATAGGCCAGCCACCGGCACATCAGCACCACCCTCTTCCCCGGGTGTCCCCTCGTTCTCCCCCTTCTACTTCTTTACCCCCCTTCGTGCCCCGCCGCAGGCCGGGGCCCGCCTCACTCGGCAACGGTGCATTCGCCGTCCCTGGTTCCGGGAGCGCGCACAGTGCCACGTCCCACTCCCCCTCGGCCCCGTCCCCCGGGCCGTCCGGTGGAACGGCCGCCGTCGCGCGCGTGACGGCGTCGAAGCACGACGGGTTCTGCGTGATCGCGGTGGTCAGGATGCGGACGCGGGCCTGCTCGAAGGTGTTCGCGGTCCCGGACCACTCGGGGTCCTCGTACGCATGGCGTTGCGCCGTGCGCACCTGCCCGGTGAGCGTCGGTGACCGCCTGCCGCGCGTCGGCGCAGGACGCCGTGCGCTCCTCGGCGACGCTCCTCGGACGCCCCCGGGACGTCACCGCCCGCGGCCAGTGCCGCCCCCGCCGCGCCGCCGACCAGCGTGATCCGCGTTCTCCCCATGCGGCGGATGCCAGGTCACCGGCCCGGGATCCCCGCGGGGGCAGCCTTCGGGCCGCCCGGTCCGTAGGCTCCGCGGCATGCTGCTTCGTCAACTGGAGTACCTGGTCGCGCTCGCCCGCGAACGGCACTTCGCACGCGCCGCGGAGGCCTGCTACGTCTCCCAGCCCTCGCTGTCCGCGGCGATACGGAAACTGGAGCACGAGCTCGGGGTGCCGATCGTGATGCGCGGCCGCCGCTTCGAGGGCCTGACGCCGGAGGGCGAACGGGTGCTGGCCTGGGGGCACCGCATCCTGGCGGAGCGGGACGCGTTGCGGCAGGAACTGTCGGAGATGCGCGGCGGGTTGAGCGGCACGCTGCGGATGGGCGCGATCCCCACCGCGCTGACCGCCGCTTCGCTGCTGACCACGCCCTTCTGCGCCCGGCACCCGCGGGCCCGGGTGAGCCTGGAGTCGCTGTCCTCGGGGGACATCACGCGCCGGCTGGCCGACTTCGAGCTCGACGTGGCGATGACGTACCTGGACGACGACACGCTCGTCCACGTCCGGAAGTTCCCGCTGTACGAGGAGCGTTACGTCCTGCTGACGCCCGCGGACGGCGCCCCGGGCCCCGGCGCCGGCCCCGGCCCGGCGGAGAAGGTGAGCTGGGCGGAGGTCGCGGCGCTGCCGCTGTGCCTGCTGTCGCCGCGGATGCGCAACCGGCGGATCATCGACGGGTGCTTCGCCGCCGAGGGGGTGACGGCCGACCCGGCGGTGGAGTCCGACACGGTGGCCGGCCTGTACGCGCATCTGGTGGGCGGCCGCTGGTCGAGCGTCATCTCGCACGCGTGGCTGCACATGTTCGGGGTGCCGGACGGCATGCGGGTGGTGCCGCTGCGCGGCCCGGCGCGGGGGCCGCGGGTGGGCCTGGTCGTCGCGGACCACGAGCCGGGGTCGGTGCTCGGCGGGGCGCTGCTGGAGGTCGCGCGCGAGGCGGGTGTGCGGGACGCGCTGGACGAACTGCTCCACAGCTACCTGGGACGCCGCTGACCGCAGGTGATAGCCGTCGGCTATCCCGAGATAGCGACAATCGCTTTGACCTGCGGAATCTCCGGCGAGGATGGTGAAAGGCACCTTCCGGCAACGGTGTTGAGGAGCCGCGATCATGGCCAAGGTTCTCTGTGTCCTGTACGACGACCCGACCGACGGGTACCCGACCACGTACGCCCGTGACGACCTGCCCCGCATCGACCACTACCCCGGCGGTCAGACCACGCCCACCCCGCAGGACACCGACTTCACCCCCGGTCACCTGCTCGGCAGCGTCACCGGCGAACTGGGCCTGCGCCGCTTCCTGGAGAGCCGCGGCCACACGCTGGTGGTCACCTCCGACAAGGACGGCGACGGGTCGGTCTTCGACCGGGAACTGCCGGACGCCGACGTCGTGATCTCCCAGCCCTTCTGGCCCGCGTACCTCACCCCCGAGCGCATCGCCGCCGCCAAGAACCTCAAGCTGGCCGTCACCGCGGGCATCGGCTCGGACCACGTCGACCTGGACGCGGCGATCGCGCGCGGGGTCACCGTCGCCGAGGTCACCTACTGCAACAGCATCAGCGTCGCCGAGCACGTGGTGATGATGACGCTGTCCCTGGTGCGCAACTACCTGCCCTCCCACAAGGTGGTGCTGGACGGCGGCTGGAACATCGCCGACTGCGTGGCCCGCAGCTACGACCTGGAGGGCATGCACGTCGGCACGGTCGCGGCCGGCCGGATCGGGCTCGCGGTGCTGCGCCGGCTGGCGCCCTTCGACGTCAAGCTGCACTACACCGACCGGCACCGGCTCCCGGAGGAGACCGAGCGCGAGCTGGGCCTGACCTGGCACGCCGACACCGCCTCGATGGTGCCGCACTGCGATGTGGTCACCATCAACGCGCCGCTGCACCCGGAGACCGAGGGCCTGTTCGGGGACGAGCTGCTCGGCACGATGAAGCGCGGCGCGTACCTGATCAACACCGCGCGGGCCCGGATCGCCGACCGGGACGCCATCGACCGGGCGCTGCGCAGCGGTCAGCTGGCCGGCTACGCGGGCGACGTCTGGTACCCCCAGCCCGCACCGGCCGACCACCCCTGGCGGACCATGCCGCACCACGGCATGACCCCGCACATCTCCGGCTCCTCGCTGTCGGCGCAGGCGCGCTACGCCGCCGGCACCCGGGAGATCCTGGAGTCCTGGCTGGACGGCAAGCCGATCCGCGACGAGTACCTGATCGTCGACGGCGGGGCGCTGGCCGGGACGGGCGCGCACTCCTACTCGACCTCCGCGTCGGCGGGCGGCGCCTCCTGACGGGGCGGGCAGGGGCCGGCGGGGCCGTCAGACCGTGTCGATGTGCACGTTGGTGGACTTCACGCGGGCGGTGGCCTCCATGCCGACCTCCAGGCCGAGTTCCTCCACGGCCTCACGGGTGAGCAGGGACACCAGCCGGTGCGGGCCGGCCTGGATCTCCACCTGGGCCGCGACGTCGCCGAGCTTCACGGCGATGACGATGCCGGGGAAGGCGTTGCGGACCGAGGTGTGCGGCACGTCGTCCTCGGCGCCTCCCCCGGTGCGGGCGAGCTCCACCGAGAACGCGGCGAGGTCGCGGCCGTCGATGAGCCGGCGGCCGCCCTCGTCGCGGTGCGTGGCGACCCGGCCGGCGTCGGCCCACCGGCGCGCGGTGTCCGGGCTGACGCCGAGCAGCCGGGCTGCCTGGCCGATGGTGTAGGAGGGCATGTCGGATTCCTCTCGCCTCGGCCCGACGATATCCCGCCCCCCGCCCCGGGGGGCGGGGTACCGCTGCCTGCCCCCGGGGCCGCGTCACACCGCCGCCAGCGCCTCCGTCGGGGGCAGCCGCGAGGCACGGACCGCCGGGTAGACACCCGCGGCCGCGCCCACGACGAGCGCGCCGAGCACACCCGCGGCGAGCGCGAGCGGCGGCAGGACCGGCGGCCACGACCGGGAGAGCGCGTAGCCGGCCGTCGCCGCCGCGCCCAGGACGGTTCCGGTGAGCCCGCCCAGGACGGACAGGGCGACGGACTCCGCGAGGAACTGCCCCCGGATCTGGCGGCGGTTGGCGCCCAGGGCCCGGCGCAGGCCGATCTCCCGGCGCCGCTCCAGCACCGAGACCACCATGGTGTTGGCCACGCCGATCCCGCCGACCAGCAGGGCGACCCCGGCCAGGCCCAGGAAGAGGGCCGAGAAGGTGTGCTGTGTGGCGCGCTTGGCGGCCAGCGCGTCCGAGGGGCGGCTGACCTGCACCAGGCCGGGCAGTTCGGGGTTGACGGTGGCGGGCAGCACGTCGCGCACCGCCTCGATCCGCGACTCGACCGCCTTGACGTAGATTACCGTGGGGTGGCCGTCGAAGCCCAGCGTGTGGCGGGCCGCGTCCCAGCCGACCAGGACGGAGGTCTCCAGTTCGGGGGTGAGCGGCATCGGCCGGAGCACGCCGATCACGGTGAACGCGTGGCCGTCGATGGACACCAGCGGCTCGCTGCCCGGGACGATCCGGTCGAAGCCCAGTCGGGACGCGGCGCGGGGGCCCAGGACGGCGGTCGGGAAGTGCTCGGTGGCGGGGGTGAGGAACCGCCCCGACCCCATACCGCCGCCGATCGTGTCCAGCAGGTTGGTCCTGGCGGCCAGGACGGTCATCCCGATCGAGTCGTTGGGATCGGCCAGATCGGAACGCCGCACCGTCGCATGGGTGTTGGCGACCGCGCTCGCGCTGGTGACGGGGCCGATGCGGGCGGCCATGGCGTCGGCGGCCTCGGGGAGCAGGGCTTCCGGCCCGCTGCCGGACGGCGGCGGCTGGGCACGCAGCATGTTGGTGCCCAGCGCGGACAGTTCGTCCATCAGCGCCCGCTGGCTGGAGGCGGGGATGCCGGTGACCACGACGAGCGTCGCGATGCCGATGGCGATGCCCAGCGCGGACAGCGCGGCCCGGGTCCTGCGGGTGCGCAGGCCCAGCAGGCCGAGCCGCAGGACGTCCAGGGGGGCGAGTCTGATGCGCTGGTTCATACGGGACTCCCGGCGGGGGTGCGGGTGGTGTCGGAGGAGATCCGGCCGTCGCGCAGTTCCACCCGGCGCGGCAGCCGGGCGGCGACGTCCCGGTCGTGGGTGATGACCGCGATGGTGGTGCCCTCCCGGTTGAGCGCGGTCAGCAGGTCCAGCACGGCCTGCCCGTTGGTGCTGTCCAGGGCCCCGGTCGGTTCGTCGGCGAGCACCAGCGCGGGCTCGTTGACCAGTGCGCGGGCGATGGCGACCCGCTGCCGTTCGCCGCCCGACAATTGGTGCGGCAGATGGCGGGTGCGGTGCGCCAGGCCCACCCGGGCCAGTGCCTCCTCGGCGCGCGGGCGCCGCAGCCGGCGCGGCACGCCCGCGTACAGCAGGCCGGTGGCGACGTTCTCCGCCGCGTCGAGGCCGTCGGTGAGGTGGAAGTGCTGGAAGACGAAGCCGAGCAGCCGGGCGCGCAGCGCGGACAGCCGGCCGTCGTCCAGTCCTGAGACGGCGTGCCCGGCGATCTCGACGGTGCCGGAGGTCGGCCGGTCCAGGGTGCCCATGATGTGCAGCAGCGTGGACTTGCCGGACCCGGACGGCCCCAGGATGGCCAGCAGTTCGCCCTCCCCGACGGTGAGCGACACCCGGTCCAGGGCCGTGACGCCGCCGGGGTAGGTCTTGCTCACCTCGTCCACGACGAGGACGGGCGCGGCGGGCGGCCTGCTCATGAGGCCGTCACCACGGTCATGCCCTCGCTGACGCCCGGTCCGCTGATCTCCACCAGGCCGTCGGAGAACATCCCGGTCTTCACCGCGACCAGGGCGCCCCCGGGCCGCTGCACCGCGTACCCGCCCTCCCGGAGTGCGACGAGCGCGGTGACGGGGACGGTGAGGACGCCCTTGCGCTCGGTGCTGGTGAACAGGACCTGTACGGAGGCGGAGTCCAGCGCCTCGACGTCCGCGGCCCGCCGCGGGGTGACGGTGACGGCGACCGTGGGCGGGCCGGCCTGTGCCTGCTCCTCGTCCGAGGAGCCGCCCTGGACGGCGCGGGCGACCACGGTGACGGTGGCCGGGACCTCCCGGTTGTCGGGCAGCGTGACGGTGACTGCCTGCCCGGTGCGGACGCCGCCCACGTCGGTGGCGTCCAGGGTGAGCGCCACCGACTTGGCCGTCGAGGTGTACGTCAGCAGGTCCCCCTCCGCGGGGTCCCCCAGGACGGCTCCGACGGTGTTCACCCGCACCGGCCCCGGCAGGACCACGGCCCGGCCGAGTGCGAGGGTGCCGGTCGCCTGCTGGCCGGTGTGCTGCTGCCACCGCTTGAGCGCGGCGCTCAGGGCGGGGGTGAACTCGTCCCCGCCGGACGCGCCGTCCGCCCCGGCCGTGCCGCGCGACGACCACCCGGTGTCCCCGGTGTCGTACCCCAGGGCCCTGAGGTTGTCGGCCAGCACCGTGACGTCCCGGCCGTGCAGCCCCGGCTTGTCCAGCGGGCGGAAGAACGGGGTGTCGCCGAAGAAGACGGTGACGGGCTGGTCGTTCACCCAGTACAGGGGCTTGCCGCGGGCGGCCCGCGCGCCGGGGGACGGCAGCCGGGTGACCGTGCCCGCGCCCTTGCCGCGCAGCGGCAGCGGCCGGCCGTAGCCGAGGGTGCCGGGCATCGTGCGGCGGGTCGAGAGGTCGGTCCTGGCCACCTTGGCGGTGTGGAGGTGGACCGGCTGCTCGGGCGCGGTCTCGTGACTGCCGGCCCGCGCGTTCCAGGCGAAGGTGCCCGCCCCGGCCGTCCCGGCGGACAGCAGGACGGCCAGGGTCACCGTGAACCGGTGCCGGCGGCGCACGTGGAGGCGGTGCTCAGCCATGCTTGCCGCCGAAGGACTTGACCTTGCAGCTCAGGTCGAGGTCCGCCGACTTCTCGGGGCTCAGGGTGTTCGTGCCGGTGTAGGTCCAGCCGGTGTTGCCCGGCAGCGCCGTGACGTGCAGGCCCCCGTCGTTGAGGCAGGCGATGTAGTCGCGGTAGTCCTCGTCGAAGTCGGGGTTGGTCTCGCGCTCGGTCTCGGGCGGCTGGAGGGGCAGCTTCCCGGCGCAGGCCTTCTCGGCGGCCTTGGCGGTGGGGCTGTTGTCGTTCTGGTCGACGGAGTAGGGGCCGCGCTGGAGGTTCATCTTGTGCCCGTGCTCCTTCAGGCACTTCCAGTAGCCCTCCCAGTAGACCTGCGTCTCGGCGTCGGTCATGTCCAGGCGCAGTTGCGGCCGGCCCTGGTCGGCGGCCGTGGAAGGGGAAGGGGCCGCGGCGGTGGGGGAGGTGTCCCCGGCGGGCGGGGCGGACGCGGTCTGCAGCGAGGCGACGTCGTCCTTGCCGGCGGCGGTGTCGCCGGCCGGGGAGGAGGAGCCGCCGCAGCCGGCCAGCAGCAGGGCGGAGGCGAGGACGGTGGCGGGGACGGCGGCGGCCCCCAAGGAGCGCGGGACGCGGCGGGGGATGCGTGAGCGGGTCATGCCGCCCCATCGTGGGCGGCGAATGTGGGGAAGCTGTCAGGAAGCGTTCGCGGTCCCTTGGTCCCGTCCCGGAAGCGCCCGCGACCAGGGAATCGCGTCATTTGTCATACCTATACTCCCGGCATGAGCGCACGCATCCTGGTCGCCGAGGACGACACCAAGCAGGCCCAGCTGGTCCGCCTCTACCTGGAGCACGAGGGCCACACGGTGACCGTCGTGCACGACGGCCGGGCCGCGCTGGAGGAACTGCGCCGCGATCCGCCGCACCTGCTCGTCCTGGACGTGATGATGCCCAAGGTCGACGGCCTCGACGTCTGCCGCATCCTGCGCCGCGAGTCCGACCTGCCGGTGCTGATGCTGACCGCCCGCTGTACCGAGGACGACCTGCTGCTCGGCCTGGACCTGGGCGCCGACGACTACATGGCCAAGCCCTACAGCCCGCGGGAGCTGGTCGCCCGGGTGCGGACCCTGCTGCGGCGGGCCCGCCCCGCGCCGGCCGCCGCCCCCCGCCCGGACCCCGTTCTGACCGCGGGCGGCCTCGCCGTCGACCCGGTACGCCACGAGGTGAGCTGCGACGGCGAGCCGATCGACTGCACACCGGGGGAGTTCCGGCTGCTGGAGACCCTCGCGGAGCAGCCAGGACGGGTCTTCACCCGTGAGCAGATACTCGCCCAACTGCACGGGACCGGGCGGTACTTCACCGTGCGGACGGTGGACACCCACGTGATGAACCTGCGCCGCAAGATCGAGCCCGACCCGGCCCGCCCGATCCGCCTGCTCACCGTCTACGGCGTGGGCTACAAGCTCGCGGGGGACGTGTGACCCGGCCGGGCCTGCGCGGCAGCCTGGTGCTGCGGTTGCTCGTCCTGTCCGTGCTGATATCCGTCTGCTCGATCGGCGCGACCGCCTGGCTCGCCGTCCGCACCACCGCGCGGGCGATCCACCAGGAGCAGGGCCAGGCCTTCGCCGACGACGCACGGATCTACGACGCGCTGCTGGGCCTCGCGGCGGGCCAGGACGACTGGCACGGCGCGCAGCCGCTGGTCGACCGGCTGGCGCGGAAGACCGGGCACCGGATCGCCCTCACCGACCAGAACCGCCGGCCGTTCGCCGACTCCGCCGGTTCCTCCGGCGCCCGTTCCACGCCGTTGCCCGACCGGGCGTCGGCGACCGTGGACCCCCTTGCGGTCGACTCGGTCTTCGTGCCCGGCGCGGTCGACTCCGACCGCATCGACCCGCGGGCGGTCGGCCCGTTCCGGCTGCCGCCCACCGAACGCGACCACCTGAGGGAACTGGCCCAGCGGAAGGCTGCCTGCCTGCACGACGTCTTCGGCATCGACACCACCGTCACCACGACGCCCAGCGGGCGGCCGCGGCTGCAGACCTACCTCGTGCAGCCGCCCCCCGGCTCCCGCTGCGAGGCGGTCGACCTGGGCGAGCCCACGGCCACCGAGGCCCGCGCGCTCGCCCGGCTCAACACCCTGGCCGACACCTGCCTCGCCCGCCGCGACGCCCCGCCCGTGCAGCTCGCCCTCGACCTGACCTGGACGACCACCGGGTCCCGGAGCCCGGCGGCCCGGCGCACGCAGGCGCAGTGCCTGGCCACCGCCCGCCGTGAGCAACTCACCCCGTACGTCGCCCCGCCCGCGCTGCTCTTCGTGGGCGCTCCCGACCCGGAGGCGGCCGTCCCCTCCTCCCCCTTCGACCTGTCCGCCCCCAACCGGGTGCGGATCGCCGGGGTTGTCGGGGGTGTGCTGCTGCTCACCGTGGCCGTCACCGTCGTCCTGGGCCTGCGGCTGGTACGGCCGCTGCGCGCGCTGACCGGGGCGGCCCGGCGGTTCAAGGACGGCGACGTCTCCGCGCGGGTGGCGGTCACCGGCCGCGACGAGATCAGCCGGCTCGCGGAGGTCTTCAACGACATGTCCCGGCGCCGGGCCGAACTGGAGCGGCTGCGCACCGCCATGGTCGGCGACGTGGCCCACGAGCTGCGGACCCCGCTCAGCACCATCCGCGGCTGGCTGGAGGCCGCCGAGGACGGCATCGTCCCCGCCGACCGGGCCCTGATCTCCTCGCTGCTGGAGGAGGCGCTGCTGCTCCAGCACGTCGTGGACGACCTGCAGGACCTCGCCGCCGCCGACGCCGGCGAACTACGGCTCCACAAGGGCCCGGTGGATCTCGCGGACCTGCTGCGCCAGGTCGCCGGCGCGCACCGCGGCCGCGCCGACAAGGCCGGGGTCGTCCTCGCCGTGGACACCGCCGACGACCTCGGCGGCCTGCACGGCGACCCGGTCCGGCTGCGTCAGGCAGTCGGCAACCTGGTCTCCAACGCCCTCCGTCACACCCCGGCCGGCGGCACCGTCACCCTGCGCGGCCGGCGCGCCGGCGACACCGCCCTCGTCGCGGTCGCCGACACCGGCACCGGCATCGCGGCCGAGGACCTGCCGCACGTCTTCGACCGCTTCTGGCGCGCCGAGAAGTCCCGCAGCCGCAGCACCGGCGGCAGCGGTCTGGGCCTCGCCATCGTCCGCAACCTCACGCAGGCCCACGGCGGTACGGTCGGCGCCGAGAGCACCCTGGGCGCCGGCTCGGTCTTCACCCTGCGGCTGCCGTTCAGTGGGGAAACGTCCGGGGCGGCCGCTGACGCGGAAGCCCGTCGCGGAACTCCTCGACGATCGAGCTGATCTGCCGGGTGAGCTGCGTGCCCTCCAGCCGGTCGAGGTACAGGTTGCGGCGGGCCAGGCCCACGGCGTCCACGCAGAAGTACAGCGCCATCAGCGGATTGACGAACAATTCGCTGTGCCGGGTGCGCTCGGTGAACTGCGCGTTCCCGAACTCGCCGCGCACGGCGGCCGCCACCGAGCCGTTGACGATGCTCGGGTGGTCGGGCGTCGCGGCCTGCGCGTCGGCGACCGCGTCCAGGTAGAGCGCTCCCTCGCGGCTGTCGCGCGGCAGGGAGAACGCGCCGAGGTACGCGCCGTCCCGTTCCAGCGCGGCCAGGTTCTCCAGCACCAGTGTGTGGTTGACGCCGTGGTACGCGTCCACCCCGAATCCGAGGCACACCACGAGGCGCTCGGCCACGTCGGTCAGCCCGTGGACGGCGCCGAGGCTCGCCATGTCCTCCTCCGGGGTGCCGAGACCGTGCTCGTCACCCCGCATCAGGATGTCGGTGCCCCCGTCGGCCAGCACGATCGCGTCGACCCCGCCCAGGTGCGCGATCAGCGCCCGGTAGGCCGCGCGCAGCGGCTCCACGCCCGTGCGCTCCAGCGCGTACACCGTGGACGGCATCCCCCGCCCCTCCAGCCACCGGGCGAGGCTGCGTTCCGGGAAGTACGTGCCGCGCGCCACGGTGTCCGGGCGGATCGCGGCGACGCCCGGCTCCAGCCACACGTCCGTGTCCAGGCCGTACAGATCCGCGAACGACAGGTTGGCCAACGCCACCTCCTTGCCGGCCGTGCGCAGCGCCAGCGCCAGGGGAAGCCCGGCGTACACGTCGAATCCGCCGCCCGCTCCGGCCACGAGCACCCGCCGGGCGTCCCGCAGCCGCGTGAAGAGGGCCGGCTCGTCAAGGGAGAGCACCGGGGGACGGTAACAGCCCCTCGCGGGACCGCCGCCCGGGGAGGCGTTGGGCCGTTCGGGGGAAAACCCCGGCGGGACGCGCGTGGCGACCGGGGAGCGGGCGGCGGACCGCCGGACGAGCTGGGACAAGCGGTGTATAACCGCGGTGTCGGGGTCGTGCGGCGGGGTCGCCGGCTCAGGGGCCGCGGGGTCGAGGGATACGGGGAACGGTGAAGAGGATCGCCCGAGTGGGAGTCGTCGTCGCGGGAGCCCTGGGTGCCCTGGCCACCGTGCCGGGGGAGGCCGCCGCCCAGGTACCGGGCCCGGAGCCGTCGCTGCTGCACGCGGTCGCGGGCGCGGACGTCGGCACGGTGCTCCAGGCGGGGCCCAACGTGGTCTGCGGGCCGCTGATCGGCTTCACCTACCACGGTCCCGTGACCTGCGTGAACGGCCCGATCCGCAGCGGCAACAGCCGCAACAGCGGGAATTTCGTCAACCGCGGCAACCCCAACAACAGCGGCAACCTGTCGAGCTCCAACGGCTCCACCGGTTCCAACAACGCGGTCAACGGCGACGCCGTGGACAGCGCCAACTCCACCCAGGTCATCCGGGGACAGGGCGGCCGGGGACGCTAGCCGGGGGCGTCGAGTGGTCGGGCAGGGGAGCCCGGCGGACAATGGTGGCGCATGTGCTGATTCCGCCCACGGGGGGCGTGAGGATCGAGAGGTCTGCGATGACACGAGCCGTGCGATACGCCCTCATGACCGCCGGCGCGGGGACCCTGCTGCTGGCCGGCACCGCGCCGGCGCTCGCAGCCGGGCCGGCCGACGTCCGCGCCCGCTGCACGCCGAACACCCGGGTCTGCGCCAACGGCCCGGTGGACAGCGGAAACCTCAACAACAGCCAGAACGTCACGATCAACGGGACCGCGAACAACAGCGGCAACCCCATCATCGCCATCGCCTCTCCGAACAGTTCCAACACCTACGACGGCTCGGGCGACAACAGCTGGAACAACATCCAGCAGCTCACCCGGGCCATCGGCGGCTGACGCGGTTCGCGCCGGTCCGTCCCGCGAAGGCCGCGCTACGGCGCGGTCTTCGCCCCGTAGGTGGTCAGGAAGCGGTTGCGGAAGGTGTCCATCCGCCACACCGGCGCGTCCGGGTGCGGCCGGAGGCCGTCCTGCCAGCCCCAGCCCGACATGCGGTCGAGCACGTCCTTGTCGTGGGCGACGATCGCGATCGGCACGTCGTGGCTCGGGTTCTTCCCGCTGACCATGGTGGTCGGCTGGTGGTCGCCCAGGAAGACCAGCACGGTGTTGTCGTTGCCGTACCGCTCCACCCACGACACCAGGTTGCTCACCGTGTACTCGATGGACTTGGCGTACTCCTGGCGCACCGAGTGCGCGCTCTTCCAGACGTCGTCGGGGTTCTTGCCCTCCTTGTTGATGGCGTTGAAGACCGAGCCGTCGCCGAGCTCGTCCCAGCCCACCGTGCGCGGGATCGGCGCCCAGGGGCGGTGGCTGGAGACCAGGATGATCTCGCTCATCAGCGGCTTGTCGTGCTTCTGGCCGTGCTCCATGCGCTGGAAGGCCTCCAGGCTGTACTGGTCCGGCACCGGCGACCAGCTGAAGTTGGGGCCCTTGTAGCCGAGGTGCTGGGAGTCGTAGACGTGGTCCAGCCCGTAGAACTTGCCCTCCGGCCAGGACCGGATGACACCCGGCATGATGCCCACCGTGCGCCAGGCGTCCGCCCGTTGGAAGGCGCCGGTGAGGGTGAGCCGGTCGCTGGAGGTGACGGTGCGGTAGCGCTGCTGGTTGTCGATCCACAGCCCCGACAGGAACGTCGAGTGCGCCAGCCAGCTCCCGCCGCCGAACGTCGGCGAGGTGAGGAACGCGCTCCGCGAGGAGAAGCCGGCCGCCTTCAGCCGGCGCGTCCCGTCCGCCAGCATCGCGTCCACCTGGGGCGCCATCTCCGGCGACTCGACCGCGCTGCGGCCGTAGCTCTCCACGAAGGCGAAGATCACGTCCTTGCCGCGCAGCCCGCTCAGCAACTGGTCCGGCGGCACGTCGGCGAACGGGTCGACGGCCGCCTCCTTGGCGAATTCCTTCGAGTCCGCCAGGCTGACCTGCGCCATGTGGACGTGGTTCGTGGCCTGTTCCACCGTGGTCTTCGCGGCCAGCGGATCACCGGCGATCCGCACCCCGAAGGCCGCCAGCGCCACCCACAGCGTCCCGAGCACCAGCGTGCCGCGGGTCGCCACGGCACTGTGCCGGGCGACGACGTCGCTCATCCGCACGAGGGCCAGCGTCATGAGCACGAGCAGGGCCACGACCAGCAGGATCGCCCCGATGACGGCGGCGACGGCGAAGGCCTGGCCGGAGGTCTCCTTCAGGTACTCCTCGCCGTCGCTGATCAGGGTCCAGTCCAGCACGGGGTCGAAGGGGCGGTAGAGCACCGACCAGAAGCCCATGTCGAGGAACTTCAGGAGGGTCAGCAGACCGAGCACGATGCCGAGCACGATGGCGGCGATCCGCCGCGGCCGCGGCGGGAGCAGCAGCGCCAGCCCCACACCGAGCAGGGCCTCCGCCGGGATCCGCGTGAACTGCGCGACCGTCAGCCTGTCCAGCGTGTCCGGCAGCAGCACGGCACCCAGCACGAGCACCGCGGCCAGCACGGTCGTCGCCGTCGCCACCCCTCGTGCCGCCCTCGGATACCGCCCGCGCCATCCGCGCGGGGTCTCGTCCCGGGCGGGCGCGCCGACGACCTCGGCCGGGTTCCCCCCGGCAGTCTCGGGCTCTGCGGCCTGAGCCGCCGTGTCGGGGTCGGGGTCGCCGGGCTCGGCCGGTTCGGGGGCGTCGGCGGCTTCCGTGGCCTCGGTGGACTCCGTCGCGGTGTCGGCCGGTTCGGCCGGGCCCTGCTGGGCCGCGGCGTCCTCGGGGACGCCGGTCTCGTCGGGCGGCACGTCCTTGTCCGTGCCCGGCGGCTGTTGAGAACGCGTGAAGAGCGACAACCCGAAGGTCCTTCCGTACGAGGCCCCGCTGACGGCGTGGCGGGCCGGAGTGCTGGACCGCCGCTTTCTACGGTGCTGTACGACCTCACGGTGCGCCAGGTTCAACGCCCCGGCGGGTTTTGCCTCCCCATTGCCACACGCAGACCCATGATGTCCGCGACGGCGGTCAGCCAGCGCGCGGTGGTCTCGTCGGTGTCGATGTCGACGCCGGCACCGGAGACGTCCGCCGCGATGAGCCAGCGCTGTGCGAGGGCGGTCGCCCGCGGGCCCGGCAGCGGCTCGGCCAGCGCGGCCGCGGCCTGCGTACCGCCCGCGCGGACCAGCCCGGCCAGTGCGGCGACCGCGCGCGGGCGGACGTCCAGCCGGGCCAGCAGGACGGCCGCGCCGACGGCCCCGTCGCCGAAGAGCGCGGTGCGCTGCGGCCCCGGACGGCTCAGGCCGTGGCGGAGCAGCACCGGCAGGTCCTGTTCGGCACGGTCGGCCAGCTCGGCTTCGGTGAGGGGAGCGGGGGACGGGGCCATGGGTTACCTCACGGTGACGGTGTACGTGTAGTAGCGGGGCACGGAATCGGTGGCGGTGTGCTGGGCGGTGACGCCCGGCGAGGGCGAGGCCGTGGGGCCCGCGCCCACGCATGTGCGGGCCGGGCAGTGCAGCAGCCGGACCTGCGTGCGGCCCGTGCCGACGGCCTCGAAGGCGAAGGTCTTCGCGCCGTCGTCCCCGTCCTCGGCGCCCGCGCGCAGCACCGCGCTGTCCGGGGCCGGGTCGACGCGGTACCACCACTCCCCCTGCCCGGGGTCGTAGGGCACGGAGATGCGGAACTCCTCGCCGGGCGCCGCCTCGATGGCGCGCGTGCCGGTGCCGTACTCCGCGGTGCCCGGCGAGCAGCCGGTCAGGCCGAGGAGCGCGGCGGCCGTCGTGGCCGCGGCGGCCGGGAGCGATCTGGTGTTCATCGGCGGTCCTCGGGCGGGTTCACTCGGCGGGCAGGTGGACGGAATAGGCGTCGGGCATGCGGTTGTCGGCGGTCCGGTCCATGCGGCCGTCCACGAAGTCGTCCTCGCTGATCCAGGTGGTGTGGCCCCAGGGGTTGTAGACCTGGAGCATGTCGCCCTCCTGGCCGACGATCATCACGGCGTGACCGACGCGGTCGCCGTGCTCGTCCTTCCCCTCGATGTTGACCGGCACCGGCTTGCCCTCGGCGACGGAACGCTCGATGTCCGGCAGCACGTCGCGGCGGGCGTCGGCGCTGCGGACGTCCTGCTGGTGGTACTCGCTGCCGGTGTGCGGGCTGATCTCCTTGTCGGCGATCTCGGTCTGCCCCTCCAGGTCCATGCCGGTGCGCTCGCGGCCGAAGGGGAAGTCGTACGCGTAGCCGCCGTCGCCCTCCTCGTACAGCCGTGACTGCTCGTCGCGGAGCCGTTCGCGGAAGGCGCCGGTGTCCTCCTCCTGCCCGCTCGGGCCGCCGGTCAGCTCCAGGGCGTAGACCGGGTCGACCATCGCCCGGCCGGTGACCACCGACGAGGGCACGCAGGTGGGGCCCTCCTGGGACCAGCGCTCGCCGTTGAAGTCGGCCTGGTCGGAGTTGACGTTGGAGCCGTCGGGGTTGCGGCCCTCGTCGGCGAGGCTGTCGTCGCGCGTGACATACGGCGTCAGGTGCCGCTGCAGCCAGACCGGGTCCCTGCCGTGGATCTTGTCGCGGAAGGCCGCGACCTCGTCCACGTCGTATCCCGCGGCCATGGCCTTGGTGAGGTAGGCGCGTTCCTCCGGGGTGGAGGCGTCGGCGAGCATCCCCTCGAAGCGCGCACGGTCGGCCGGCGACATCCGGTCCATGCGCTGTCCGGCGCGGTCCAGGTCGGTCGCGGTGAGGATCTCGTTGTGCTCGCGGTCCCCACCGGCCACGCCCGTGTCGGCGAGGGCGAGGCGGTCGGCGGCGGACAGTTCGCCGGTGTCCATGCGGGCGGCGCGGGCCTCGGCGGCGTACTTGTCGAGCTCACGGGCGGCGGCGCGCGCGGCGTCGTCGGCGGTGACGGCGGCGGCGTGCAGGCGCTCGGCCCCGGCGCCGGCGACGGACTGGGCGCGGCGGCGCTCGGCCTCCTCCGCGTCCTTCTCGACCAAGTCGTCGAAGAAGCCGTCCTCGTCGCCCAGGATCGTCAGCGCCTCGCGCAACTGCTCGCGCCCGCCGCGGTCCTCGGCCCGCGCGGACTCCACGGCCGTGGAGAGCGTCATCAGCGCGCCGCCCACCGCGCGGAAGGCGACGGCCATCTGCTCCGCGTCGCGGAAGGCGGCGGCCACGACGTCCGCGGCGCGCGCGCCGGTGTCGCCCACCCACACCTCCGGCAGTCCTGACCGGGCCACGGACTCCACCTCGTCGTGGACCTTCTCCGCCTGGTCGGCCTGCTTGCGGTAGGTGGTGCCCAGGGTCTCCAGGATGTCGGGGTCGCCCACCGGGGCCGACACCTCCAGGGCCTTCCTGATCGCCCCGATGAGGCTGTTCTTGCTGTCGGCGCCGGCGATGTCGTCCCGTGCGGCGCTCAGGCGCTCGCGGCGGTCGGTGGTGGATTCCCCCGTGTCGGGCATGGCTGATGGGTCCCCGTGGTGTCGTACGGCGGTGGGCAGGTGGCGGTGGATGCCGGCGTCGCGGCTATCCGAAGACCGAGCGCGGGCCCGCGGGTTCCGCCGGGACGGTTGTGGTCGCCGCGCGCCGGATCCCGTTCCCGGCCTCGTGCTCGGCGGTCCCGTAGGCACGGGCGGACAGGCGTACCCTGCCCGCGAGTTCGTGCAGTGCCTCCTCCAGCAGCCGGGCCTCGGCCTGCCAGGCGGCGGCGAACCGGTCGTACGCCGGGCCGGAGTCGGAGCCGCCGAGCGCGTCGGCGGTCCGGCACGGCTGCCGGGCGAGGATCTCTCCGATGCCGCCGGTGTCGTCCCCGGCGCGGTCGAGGCGGCCCGCCTGGTCGCCCATGCCGCCGCGCTGGACCTCGTACCCACCCGAGCCGCTCATGCGCATCCCCCGAATCACGCGTACTGGCCGGTCACTTGACCGCCGGCGACTATAGCAATACCCCTCCTTTACCCGGCCCGGCCCGGCCCGGCCCGGCCCGGCCCGGCCCGGCGTCAGCGGTCGCCGGTGGTCGTCGGATGCGCCCCCGCGCCCGGCGGTTGATCTCGAAGGTGACCCCCCCTGCGGGGTCCGGCTCAGCTCCGCGGTCCACGCGACCGGTCCGCGGAAAGGGCCGAGGCGGGCGCCGACGGCGTCCTCGTACCCGGCGCGACCGATCCCGGGGAGCCGCGGCGACGGCCGCGCAGATCCCGGTCCCCGTCAACGTCCCGTCGTGCCCGGCCTTTCCCTGGCCGAGCTCGGCTCCGGGCATCCGCCGCGTCAGCACCGGCTCCCTGCCGTACCGCTCCGCCCTCGACGCCGCGGTCGGCACGGGCGCCGGCTCCTGCGGTACGAGGAATCCGCCCGCTGACCGCGGTTCCTGGGCCGGACGGGTGAAGCCGGGTCCCGGAACGCAACCGGCGCTTCCCCGGCGGCAGTCCTGCAGGGCAAGTCCGGTCGATTCCGTCCGAGATCCGAGGGGAAACACCATGAGCCTTCTCGATGCTCCGCTGCGGTCGCACGACATCACCCCTGCCCTCTCCGCCGTCGACGCCCGCTGGGTCGACCTCCACGCCGCCCTCATCGCTGCGGGCGTCCCTCCGCTCCCCGGCGACAGCACCGCCGTCCGTGTTCTCGCCCGGAGTCTCGACGACGCCACGGTCGGCGCCGTCGTCGCCTGGATCGACAGCGCCGCCGCCCGCTGACGCGGCGCGGCGGCTCAGGCCGTCCGGCCCGCTCTGTGACGAGGGCGTTACCGGAACTGTGGCCTCCACCACGGTCGGTACGGCGCCGCCCTGATGGGGTGGGCGGATGCGCACCCTTCCCCTCACCGTGTCTGCCGTGCTGGCGGGCGTCCTGGTCCTCACGGCCTGCGGAACGCGGTCGGCCGGTATCCCCGGCGGCGGCGTCCCGCGGGCGGCCGGGCCGTCGTGCCGGCCCGCACCGGCGACCGCCGGTGCCACCGGTGCCACCGGGGAGGACGGGACGGAAGGCGTCGGCATCGTGGGCTCGGACGTGGCGTCGCCGTCCTGCGGTCCGGCGCTCCAGGTCACCAACCACGGGTCGGAACCCTTCACCTACACCGTCACCCTCTCCTTCTCGACCGCCTCCGGAGCGGCGATGGACAGTACCGAGCAGACCGTCGCGGCGGTCGCTCCCGGCCGCACCGTCAGGCGGCCGGTGGACCTCGCCGCCGGCGGCGTACGGAGTGCGGACCTCCCCCTGTACGTCAAGGTCCTCCAGGTCCGCAGCGTCCCGACGGACGAGGCGCCCGCGCCGGCCGGATCCTGCCCGTCCTCCGGCGTGCGCGTCACCGCCGACCGGGGCGACGCCGCCATGGGACTGCGGGTCGTGGGGCTGCACCTGGAGAACTGCTCGCAGGCCCCCCACCGCGTCGAGGGCTACCCGCGACTGCAGCTCCTCGACGCGGCCCACCGGCCCGTCACCGGCATCAGGATCCTCCACGGCAGCGAGACCCGCTCCGTGACCACCGGCTTCGACGACCCGCCCCGCCCTGTGACCCTCCAGCCCGGCGAGACCGCCTCCGCCGGGCTGATCTGGCGCAACACCGTCACCTTCGGCGACCCCGTCAACGCTCCCTACGTCCGGGTCTTCGCCGAGCCCGGCGCGAGCCCCGTGATGGTGACGCCGGAACTCGACCTCGGCACGACCGGGAAGCTCGGCGTGAGCGCGTGGCAGAAGTCCGCGATCGACGCGTGGCGTTGAGCGCGGGGTCGCGCTGTCACGGGGTGTAGAGCGACTGCAGTCTGACGACGCGGCCCTGCGCGTCGAAGCTGAGGTCGTAGCCGAGCCCCTCCCGGAAGGACGGCGACCGGGCCGTCAGCCGCTTGACGAACTCGGCCGCCGAGTAGGAGGCGGGAACGGAGTCGTCCCCCAGGGGGACCGACAGCAGGACGCGGCCGTCCGGGGCCAGAGGGACGGTGACGTAGGGCCCTCGGCTCGGAATGATCCCCATGGCCTCGGTCGGCTCGGTGGAGATCGCCTTACGGGCGGACCGCACGGACAGGTAGGTCCGCCCGCCGGTGGTCCATGCGTTCTGCATCTGCACGAACTGCTTGGTGCCGGCCCAGCGCGCCGCGTCGGCCGGGGGGACGGACGCCACCGGGGAGACCGGTTCCGACGCCTGCGGGACCCCCGGGGTCGACGCCACGGCGGAGGGCGCGGCCGGCGCGGAGGTGCCTGACGGGTCGCCGGCGACGCCCTGCCTGTCGGCGGCACCGGAGCCGGAGCCGGCACCGGAACAGGCGCTGAGCGCAAGGCAGGTGAGGGCGGCCAGGGTGCCGGCCCAGGCGGCGCTCCGGCGGTGTGAGGTGAACATCGTGCGGTGTCCCATCGGTTCGGTGATCGGGATACGTACACGGCCTCTACGCACGGGCCCGCCGCGGCGGTTACACCCCGGAGGTCACGACGTCGTAAAGCCGCCCCGGCGGGCCGTCACTCCTCCGCCTCGCGCAGCGACACGACCCGGCCCTCGGTGTCGTAGTCGATCGCGAACGTCCACCGCGGGCCGCCGGCCAGCCGGCCGACCAGTTCGGACAGGCGCAGGTCCGAACGGTGACCACCGGAGAGCAGGCGCGCCTCGACCAGGGTCGCGCCGGGCAGCGTGAGGGTGTGGACGGCCCCGGTGGGCGTCGTGCCGCCCGGGCCCGCCCGGAGCTGCTCGACCGTGACGCGCACCGAGTCGCCCTGGGCCACCGCGTCGTAGACGCGGCCCAGTTCGGCGGCGTACTCCTCGTCCGGGGCGGGCGAGGGAGTGGTGAAGGGCGGGGGAGCCGGCGCCGGGGTGACGGCGGCGGGCCGGGGCCCGGGGACGGACCCGGCCAGCGTCACGCCGCCCGCGACCAGTGCGCACGCGAGCAGGGCGACGCCGCCCGCCGCGGCCGTCCGCCTGCGGCGCAGCCGCCGCTCACCGCGCGCCCGCACCTGGTGCGCGGCGAGCGGCACGGCGAGGCCCTGCCCCGACTCGGCCAGCCCGGCGAGGCGTCTGCCCAGTTCGGTCTCGTCAGCCACGTTTCCCCTCCGGCAACCGGTCGGCCCGGGGATCCAGGTCCGTGTGTTCCAGCAGGCGCGCGAGGGCCGCCCGCCCCCGGCTCAGATGCACCTTGACGGTACCGACCGGCGTCCCGGTCTCGGCCGCCACCTGCTCCACCGACAGATCGCACAGGTGGTGCAGCACCACCGCCCGTCGCTGCGCCTCGGGAATCCGCCGCAGCGCCTCGACCAGCACCACGTGGTGCGGCTCGGGCGGCGGCACCGCGGCCGGGGGACCCTGCCGGCGGGCGAGGGCCAGCGCGCTTCTCATCCGCCGCCACCGGCTGACGGCCAGCCGCCACGCCACGGTCCGCACCCACGCCTCGGGCGCGCCGTCCAGGTCCAGCTCGGCCCGCCGCTCCCACGCACGGGCGAAGGCCTCCTGCACGACGTCCTGCGCCTCCGCGAGGTCGCCCGTCATCGCGTACAACTGGCCGATGAGACGGCCCACGCTCGCGCTGTAGAAGGCGTCGAAGTCGGCCTCCTCCGTACCGCGTTCCGGCAGGTTCTCGGGCAGTCGCATGCCTCTTTCCCGGTCCCATGCCGCGGCCCGCGCCCCCGCATGATCGACGATGCGGCGCCCATGGTGCCGACCGGGCCCGCACGGCTTCAAGCGGCCCAGGGTACGGCGAAGGCCCCGACCGCTTCACGGCCGGGGCCCTCGGCACGCCGTCGGCGCCGGTCAGCACGGGGTCGGTCCCGCGCGGGATCAGTTCGCGGCGGGCTGCCCGCCGATTTCGCAGGCCTGGCAGGGCGGCCGGCCGCAGGTGCACTGGGTGATCGCCGCCAGCACCCCGTGGTCGTGGTACAGGCACTCGTCCCGGCACGTGTGGCGGGGGATGAAGCCCGCCTCGATCTCGCCGGGCCACGGCTCGTGCCCCTCACGGCAGCGGGCGAACCGCTCCGGGTCGGTGGCGTGCAGCTCCCGCATGGCGGAGCGGGCGTCCTCCTCCAGCTCCCGTACCCGCGTCACGAGCGCCTTGAGCTCGGCGGCGATTCCGGCGTAGTGGTCGGCCCCGGTCCGTACGTGGGCGGCCCGCAGCGCCATGGCGGCGTTGCCGAGGAACCGGCCGGCGTCCTGGAGGTCGGTCACGTGGTGCAGCTGAATGCCCGTCACACCCCGTACCCACACGGCGTCCATCGTCACGTCTCTCCGCCCTTCCAGTGCTCTCCGGCGTTCTCCGGTGTTCTGCACGCCGTTGCCGCCGCATTTCTCGGGAAAGGCGGCCGGACACCGACGCTAAATCCGCCGGTGGTGGGCGTCCAGGAAAAGGACAGTGAATCGCCTCACAAGGTGCGCGGCATCGGCGCGCCGTGCCCGGCGCGAGGGGCGGCGGAATGTGCGGGGCCGGTCACCCGGAGCCACGGCGCCCGGTCGCGAACAGGGCCGAAAGTCCCGGGAAATGGGGACTCCAGTCGTTCCCACAATCCCCCTGAGTCACCTTGACAACGGTGTTGCCTTGGCGTCTCCTGGAATAAGGGATCGTTCCCCGGCGGGCGCCGCGGAAATGGGCGCGGACGCCGAGGTCGGCCGAAGTGCGCCGTTTCACGGAGGCAACTGCATGGCGACCTATGAATACTTCTGCGACCACTGCGGTTCCTTCGAGGTCAAGCTCGCGATCGGCACCGCTCCCGGCGGTCACGGCTGCCCCGCGTGCGCGGGCCCGGCGCGGCGGGTCTTCTCCGCCCCCTCGCTCGCCATGACGCCGCCGTCGGCCGCCTCCCTCAGGGAGCGGGAGGAGCGGTCCCGCGAGGCCCCGGACGTCGTGTCCGCCGTGCCGTCCCGCCTGCGCCGCCGGCCCGAGCCGGCCCCGCATCCCGCGCTCTCGCGGCTGCCCCGGCCCTGACCGGGCGAAGTCCCGTCCTTCCGCGTACCCAGGAGGTGCGTCCCCGTGGCCAACGTGGGACTGCTCTTCGTCGGTGCGGTCCTGTTCATGAACGGCCTGCTGCTGTTGGGAAAAGCCGACCCCAGGTCCGCGGCGGTGTTCAACCTCTTCATCGGCGCACTGCAGGTCCTCACCCCGACCTATCTCATCTTCACGTCCGGCAATGACCCGGACAAGATTCTCTCGGCGTCCGGCATCTATCTGTTCGGATTCACCTACCTCTACGTGGGCATCGTCCTGCTCGCCGGCATGGACAACATCTGCGTCGGCTATTACTCGCTGTTCGTCGCGGTGGTGGCCCTGGGGTATTCGTTCGCCAACTTCCACCTCCTGAAGGACTACCCCTTCGGCGTGATCTGGCTGTACTGGTCGTTCCTGTGGGGCCTGTTCTTCCTGCTGTTCGGTCTCCGGCGGACGGAACTCACCGTTTACGTGGGCTGGGTCACGGCCATCGAGGGCTGGGTCACCGGAGTGATTCCCGCGGCGCTGCTGCTGTCCGGCTACTGGAAGCACACCACGGAGATCGCCATCGCCCTGGGCGCGTTCGCCGTCGTGGTGTTCGGCGTGCTGTGGCCGCTGACCCGGAAATCGCGGCAGGCGGCCCGGATCGCCGGAGAGGCGACCTGACCCGACCCACCCCGACCCACCCCCACCCGGACCCCAACGGATCCGAAGAAAGACGAGGAGAGGCTGTCATGCCCGACGTAGTTTTCAGCATCGACCAGACCAAGTCGATGCGGGAGCAGGCCACGCCAGGACACAACAGGTGGCATCCCGACGTCCCGAACGTCGCCATGGTGAAACCCGGGTCCGAGTTCCGGATGGAGTGCCGTGACTGGACCGACTGCCAGATCGGCAACAACGACTCCGCCAACGACGTCCGCGACATCGACCTGACCGTTCCGCACATGCTCAGCGGCCCGATCGGCGTCGAGGGCGCGGAACCCGGCGACCTGCTCGTCGTCGACATCCTCGACCTCGGCCCCGTCCCCCAGCAGACCGGGGACGCGGCCGGCCAGGGCTGGGGCTACACCGGCATCTTCGCCAAGGCCAACGGCGGCGGTTTCCTGACCGACTACTTCCCCGACGCGTACAAGGCCGTGTGGGACTTCCACGGCCAGCAGGCGGTCTCCCGGCACCTTCCCGGCATCCGCTTCACCGGCATCACCCACCCCGGGCTCTTCGGCACCGCGCCCTCCGCCGAACTGCTCGCCCGGTGGAACGCCCGCGAGCAGTCGCTGATCGACACCGACCCGCAGCGTGTCCCGCCGCTCGCCAACCCCCCGGACGCCGCCAACGCCCTCGCCGGCACGGCCACCGGCAGCCTCGCCGCGCGCATCGCGGCGGAGGGCGCCCGCACGGTCCCGGCCCGCGAGAACGGCGGCAACCACGACATCAAGAACTTCACGCGCGGCTCGCGGGTCTTCTATCCCGTGCACGTGAAGGACGCCAAGCTCTCCGGCGGCGACCTGCACTTCAGCCAGGGCGACGGGGAGATCACCTTCTGCGGTGCCATCGAGATGGGCGGCTTCATCGACTTCCACGTCGACCTGATCAAGGGCGGCATGGAGACGTACGGCATCTCCACCAACCCCGTCTTCATGCCCGGCAACGTCGAACCGCGCTACTCGGACTTCCTGTCCTTCGTCGGGATCTCCGTCGACCAGGACACCGACACCAACTACTACCTCGACGCGACGATGGCCTACCGCCGCGCCTGCCTCAACGCCGTCGAGTACCTCAAGCGCTTCGGCTACAGCGGCGAGCAGGCCTACCTCCTGCTCGGCTCCGCCCCCATCGAGGGCCGCATCAGCGGCATCGTCGACATCCCCAACGCCTGCTGCTCCCTCTACCTGCCGACCGCGATGTTCGACTTCGACGTCCGCCCGTCCGGCGCCGGCCCCCTGCGCGCCGACCGCGGCCGGGCCGCCCTCACCAGCACCTGACCCCACTCCTGCCCCCACCGCCGCCGTGCGTGGGCCGTCGGTGTTAACGGTGCGCGCGTCCACCGGTGCCTGCCGCCGGATCGGCCGTACCGGGCCGAGGATTCGCCGTGGCCGAGACGTACGGACGGCTCCGACGGCAGTGAGGGGAACAACCGATGGACAGCGCAGGACTCCCGCGGCGCAGGGCGCTGCTCGCCGGCGGCCTCGTGGTGGCCGCCGGCGCCCTCTCGGCGTGCTCGTCGAAGACCGTCGTGCCGAGCGCGATGACGTCCGCGCCGGGGCAGTCGAGGCCGCGCACGCCGTCCGAGGCCTTCGACCGGCTGATGGACGGCAACGAGCGCTGGGTGAACGGGAACCTCCAGCACCCCGACCGGGACCCCGACCGCCGGGAGTTCGTCGCCATGAAGCAGGAGCCCTTCGGGGCGGTCCTGTCCTGCATCGACTCCCGCGTCCCGCCCGAGCTGCTCTTCGACACCGGCCTCGGCGACCTGTACGTGATGCGCACCGGCGGGCAGGCGCTCGGCCCCGTCGTCACCGGTTCCGTCGAGTACGGGCCGATGACCGGCGGCACCCCTCTGGTCGTCGTCCTCGGCCACCAGCGGTGCGGTGCCATCGAGGCGGCGTACAAGGCGATGCACGGGGGCACGGCGCTGCCCGGCAACCTGGAGGCGATCTCCCGGGCCCTGCGCCCGGCCTACGAACAGGCGGTCGAGAAGGGCGGCTCCGACCCCGTCGAGACGATGACCCGCGCACAGATCAAGATCACGGCCGATCAACTGCGGGGCAACCGGGACCTCGCCCCCCTGGTGAAGAAGGGCGGCCTCGCCGTGGTCGGCGCCTACTACTCGCTCGACACCGGGAAGGTGCAGGTGCTCACCGGCGCACCTGCCTGACCCGGCGCCCATCCATGGACAGGGCCGCCGTTCCGGGGCAGACTGCGCCCGTGCGATCCCGGACCGAAGGCATGTGGTGGGGAACCGCGATCGAGGCCCCGGACCCCGGCGCCTTGGCGAGGTTCTACTCGGAGCTGCTCGGCTGGCCCATCGGGCACGAGGAACCGGGCACGGCCGTCGTCGTCGCGCCCGGGGGCCCCGTCTACCTGGTGTTCCAGCAGGCGGACGGCTACCGGCCCCCGGTCTGGCCGCCCGCCGAGGGGCAGCAGCGTCCGATGATGCACTTCGACTTCCAGGTCGGCGACCTCGACTCCGCCGTCGCCGACGCGATCGCCCTCGGCGCCTCGCCGGCCGGTCATCAGCCCCAGGAGAACGTCCGCGTCCTCCTCGATCCGGCCGGCCACCCGTTCTGCCTGTGCAAGGAGGCGGACGAGGCCGGCGTCGTCGTGCAGGACGGCTCCTGAGGGCGCCCGGGTCACCTGCCGGGGCGCGGGAACGCCGTCTCCAGGGCCTTGGTGACCATGGCGAGCGTGCCGTCCGCCGGGCCGCGCACGCAGACGGAGATCCGCAGCTCGAAGGGCTTGCCTGAAGGAGCCGTCCGGCCGTGGCCCCAGCCGGTGGTCCCCACGCTGCCCAGCAGCGTGCGGCAGCCCTTCCCGGCGGCGGTGGTGCCGCTCATCGCGAGCGGCACAGCGTCGCTCGCCTTGCCCGTCACATCGCTGCGGAACGAGATCAGGACGCCGCCCTGGTGCAGTGACGCCAAGGGCCGGCAGGTGGTGAGCAGTTCGTCGGGGGAGCCGGTGCACAGGGTGTGGGCCGGGGCGTTCAGCGGCTGCGAGGAGACGTAGCCGACCACACTGCCCTGCGGGTCGGTGACCTCCAGGGCGTGCCAGCCGAGCGGCACCTGCAGCGACAGTCCACCGAGTCCGGGCAGGCGAAGGGTCGTGAGCCCGGCGTCGACGGTCGCCGAGGCCGTTGGTGTGGCTGTGCCCGTGCCCGCATGGGAGGACGGCGCGGCGGGTGTCACGCCCCGGTCCGTTCCGGCCCGCGACGACCGCGGCCCCGGTACGACGACGGCCACGGCCACGACGGCGGCGAGCGAGACGGCCGTACCGATCGCCACCCGGCGCCGCCGTTCGCGCCGCCGGACTCGCAGCGCGATCCGGACCAGCCGGTCGGCGGGCGTGGCCGGTCGCGGCACGGCGTCCCTCAGGAGGAGCCGTACGGCCCGCTCCGCCTCGCTCCACCGCCCGTCGGCCGTGGTGCGCATGCGCCTCACTCCCCTTCGCCGGCCGGGACGTCGCCGCGCGTTCCGTACGCGGCGGCAGGCTCAGTGCCCACGCTCGCCTCAACCGGGCGGAGCCCCCTTTCGGTTGCCCGGCGGCGCGCGGTTCCTCCGGCACGTCCATGCCCGCGGCCACTGTGATGTGCGCCACATCGCGAACGGGGGATACGCCCTGCCCGGCGGTCCACCGGGTTCAGGAGAGCGACGGGTGGACCTCCCCGTTCGAGCGTCTCCGAACGAAGTGATGGAACGACATGGCTCTCATTCTCAGGACCCGCGGCGTATGGCCGACGGTGGCCGCGGCCGCCGTGCTGGGGCTGTCCGGGTGCTCCCAGGGCGGCGACTCGGCCGCCTCCTCCGACGGAGCGGCGCCGTCCTCGGCAGCCGCGCCGTCCGCCGCGTCCACGGCCGCGTCCGGCGGCCAGTTGGAGATTCCCGCGAACGCGGACGAGGAGACCAGGCGGGCGTACATCATGGAGAACGCCACCGCCGCCTGCATGCGGGCGAAGGGATTCACCTACACCCCGCACGTGACGGACTACGGGGCCGACGGCATCAACGCGGTCGACGGCCAGGACTACGCACGGGCGAAGACCTTCCGGGAGAAGTACGGCTTCGGCATCTACGCCGGTGCCGTCTACCGGGACGACCCGAACGTGTGGGGCAGTGCGGCGTACACCGCCAAGCAGGAGACAGGCCCGGACGACGCCTATCTGAACGCACTCACCCCGACGCAACGCAAGGCCTACGACCAGGCGATGGGCGGCGCGCGCGTGGCGGGCGGCAAGAAGGAGATGGGCCCGGGGTGCTCCAAGGACGCGTACACCAAGGCCTACGGGCCGGAGAAGTCGCAGGCCGAGATCGACCGGCAGACCGCCGCGGACCAGGAGCAGGACCGCGAGGCGCACCAGGCGCTCGACGGCGACCCGAAGCTGGTGTCCCTGGCGCAGGAGTTCGCGTCCTGTCTGCGCGGTGAGGGCATCCCGGTCACGACGACGCAGCCCACCTCCATCGGGGACATGGTGAAGTTCCAGGTGAGCGCGCAGATGCCGATGGACGGCGTGCTGAGCCTGGACAAGAGCACCGCCCTGACGAAACTCACCCGTGAGATCGGCCTCGCCAAGAAGGACCTGGCCTGCGGCAAGGACTTCCGGGCCGCGTACTTCCCCGCCCTCGCCGAGCACCCCCTGTCCGGGGTCACCGGATGAGCCCGCTGCGCGGACGCGGGGGACCGGCGAACCGCGGCAGGTCGGTGGGGCTGATCGTCGGGGTGGTGACGCTCGTGGGCGCGGGCGGCTGGTTCGCGGGTTCGCAGATGCAGTCGCCCGCCGACGCGGCCGCCGCACACCAGGCGCCGAAAGCCGGTCCGGTCACCGTCGCCGTGGTGCGCCAGAAGCTGACCGCCCGTGTGGTGACGCAGGGCAGCGTGGAGTTCGGCGCTCCGCACGCGGTGTCGCTCTCCGGGCCGGTCGGTTCCCCCGACGACTCCGGGGACGGACAGGCCACGGCCCAACTGGTCACCAAACTGCCGACGGAGGGCGCCACGCTGCGCGAGGGCAGTGTGCTGATGCAGGTCAGCGGTCGTCCGGTGTTCGTGCTGCGCGGGCCGGTGCCGATGTACCGCACCCTGGGCCCGGGCATGTCGGGCGACGACGTCCGCCAGTTGCAGAGCGCCCTGCGCCGGCTCGGCCACGACCCGGGAGCCGTCAGCGGCAACTACCGGCAGGGCACGGCGACCGCGGTCGACCACTGGTACGAGAGCGCGGGTTACACGCCCCGCAAGCCCAGCGCCGCCGACGCGTCGCAACTCGGCGACCTCCAGGCGGCGGTGTCGCAGGCGCAACTGGCCCTGCTGTCGGCGCGGAACGGCGGCGCGACGGCCGGGGGCGGCGATGACGGGGGCGGCGCCACCGGGACGGCCTCCGGTGCCGGTTCCGGCTCCGGGTCCGGGTCCGACGACGCGGCCCACGCCCTGGAACTGCGGTCCGCACAGCAGCAGCTGAACCGGGCGAACGCGGCGCTCAGCGCCTTCGACGCCGGTTACGGCACCAAGGTCCCGGCGGGCGAGGTCGTCTTCCTGCCGGACCTGCCGGTGCGGGTCGACAAGGTCAAGGCGCGTCTCGGGGCCGCCCCGGACGGCGAGGTCGCCACCGTGACCAGCGCCGACGTGGTGGTGCAGGCGGTCGTACCGGGAACGGACGGGGCCGTGCTGCGCGAGGGCATGGCGGCACGGATCGAGACCGGCGACGGCACGCACGTGAACGGCGTCGTCTCGCAGCTCGGCGGTTCCGGCGTACCGGCGGACGGGAGCAAGGACGAGGCCGGCGAGGGCGGTGAAGCCGATGGCGGCGACGGGGGATCGGGCGCCCCGGACGTCCCCGCCGACTCCTCCGCCCCGGTCCCGGTGGTGATCTCGATCCCCGATCCCGGACCGCTGAGGAACCAGTCGGGCCTCTCGGCCAAGGTGACCGTCGACGTGGGCGCCTCCAAGGGGGCGGTGCTCGTCGTGCCCGTGGTCGCGGTCCGGACGTCCGCCGACGGGCAGGCCCGGGTCGCGGTGGCGCGCGCCGGCAAGGTCGTGGACGTGCGCGTCACCGTGGGGCTCTCCGCCGCCGGGCTGGTCGCGGTGACCCCTGAGGACGCCGGCTCGCTCGCCGAGGGCGACCACGTGGTGGTCGGCACGTGAGGGGCCGGCCCGTACCGGCCGCCGCCCGGGAGGACGTGCCGGACGCACTCGACGCACCGGACGCGGACACCGTGATCCGGCTGGACTCGCTCAGCCGGGTCTTCGACTCCGAACCGCCCGTGCACGCCCTGCGCGAGGTGGACCTGACGGTCCGCCGCGGTGAGCACCTGTCGATCGTCGGCCCCTCCGGGTCCGGAAAGTCCACGCTGCTCAACACCCTGGGCCTGCTGGACCGTCCGACGTCGGGGAACTACTGGCTCGACGGCGTGCTCACCGGCGCCCTGGGCGACCGGGAGCGGACCGCGCTGCGCGGCAGCCGCATCGGGTTCGTCTTCCAGTCCTTCCACCTGCTGCCCTACCGGACGGTGGACGAGAACGTCATGCTCGCCGAGACCTACCGGGCCCCCCGGCCGGGCCGCGAGCGCCGCACCCGGGCCGACCGCGCCCGGCAGGCCCTGGCGCGGGTCGGTCTCGGGCACCGCTTCGGCTTCCTGCCCGGGCGGCTGTCCGGCGGCGAACGGCAACGGGTGGCCATCGCCCGCGCCCTGATGGGCGAGCCCGCCCTGCTGCTGTGCGACGAGCCGACGGGCAACCTCGACAGCGAGAACACCGAGTCGGTGCTGGAGCTCTTCGGTGAACTCCAGGCACAGGGCATGACGTTGCTCGTGATCACGCACGACGAGTCCGTGAGCCGGCGGGCCGGCCGGCGGGTGCGGATCCGTGACGGCCGGCTGAGTCAGGAGAGCGCATGACGACCGGCCGCGGCGGGCATCGCCGCGGGCGCCGGGAACGGCCCGAGCGCCCCTTCATCGACCCGCGGGACCTGTGGTCGGAGTCGCTGGCCGGCGTCCTCGCCCGCCCGGTCCGCTCCGCCCTCACCACACTGGGCACGGTGCTCGGCATCGGCACGCTGGTGATCACGGTCGGCGTGGCGTCGACGGCCGCGAACCAGATCGTCGGCCGCTTCGACGCCCTCACCGCCACCTCGGTGAGCGTCGTCGTGCCCGCCCCGGAGCCGGGCTCGACCGACCCCGCGCTGGTCGGGTGGTCCGGCGTCGACGCGGTGGAACGCCTCGCCGGAGTGGAGTCGGCCGCCGCGCTGTCGGACTCCCAGGACACCGCGAACGTCCAGGTACGGGCGAACGACGTGGTCGCACCCGGTGAATTGAGCGGGCAGACCCTCGCCGTGGTCGCCGCCGGCCCGTCGCTGCCCGCGGCGGTCCGCGGCACGATGGCCGCCGGCCGGTTCTACGACGCCGGGGACATCGCCCGGCACGAGCGGGTGGCGGTCCTCGGCGACCAGGCGGCCCGGCTCCTGGGCGTCGACGACGTCCGGGAGGCTCCGGCCGTCTTCTTCGAGGGGCAGTCGTTCACCGTGATCGGCGTCCTCGGCGGCTTCCGGCGCGAGCAGCGGCTGTCCGCCTCGGTGATCCTTCCGCCCACCACGGCGGCCGACCGTATCGGTCTCGAGGACGTGACCCGCGTCCTGGTCAACACCTCGCTCGGCGCCGCACAGCAGGTCGCCCAGCAGGCACCGGTCGCCCTCTCGCCCGGCCACCAGGACGCCCTGACCGTGGTCGCCCCGCCGGATCTGTCCAAGGCCCGCAAGGGAGTCCAGGGCGACGTCAACGGACTGTTCCTGGTACTCGGGCTGGTGTCCCTGATCGTCGGCGCCATCGGCATCGCCAACGTCACCCTCGTCACGGTGATGGAGCGGGTCGGCGAGATCGGCCTGCGCCGCGCCCTCGGCGCCTCCCGGCGGCAGGTGGCCGGGCAGTTCCTGGCGGAGTCGACCACCATCGGGCTCCTCGGCGGTGTCGTCGGCGCGGCCCTGGGCGTGGTCGTCGTGGTCGGCGTGGCGGGCGTGAAGCACTGGACGCCCGTGCTGGACCTCCGCCTGGCCCTCGGCGCCCCGGTCGCCGGGGCCCTCGTCGGGCTCCTCGCGGGCCTCTACCCCTCGCTCCGGGCAGCCGGGATGGAACCCGTGGACGCCCTGCGCGCGCCCTCCTGAGCGGTTTCCCCGGCCGTCGCCGAGGTCATCCGGTGGTGCCGGAGGCGCCCCGCTCCTCGGCGGCGGCGCGGCGGAACTCCGCGTTGATCCGCTGGGCTTCCTCGAGTTGGTCCTCGAGGATGATGATGCGGCAGGCGGCCTCGACCGGCATGCCCTGGTCGACGAGCTCGCGGGCGCGGGCGGCGATGCGCAGCTGGTAGCGGGAGTACCGGCGGTGTCCGCCCTCCGAGCGGAGCGGGGTGATGAGGCGGGCCTCGCCGATGGAACGGAGAAAACCCGGGGTGGTGCCGAGCATCTCGGCGGCCCGTCCCATGGTGTACGCGGGGTAGTCGTCGTCGTCGAGACGATCACTGAGCGGAGTGTCCTCGGTCATTCTCACCTCGTTGTGCGACGCGTCGTGAGGCCCCGGTGCCTCACGGCGCCGGGGCCCCGGAGGAAATTCAACACCATTTTCCGGTCCCCGAGCGGTGGCGACCTTCCGCTCGAACGGACCCCTGACACGGCGAGGGCCCGACCGGCATGCGCCGGTCGGGCCCTGTGCTCAGCTCGTCGGTCACACCGGCGAGGGGAGGCCGAGCAGCGCCGACGCCTCCTCGATCGGGCTGAGGGCGGGTGCGGCCGAGGCCTCCGGGGCGGCGGCCCGGCAGGTGAAACCGAGACGCGTCATGGCCCGGGTGACCTCCGCGGCCGTGAAGTCGCGGCGGTCCTGCCGGGTGATGACCTCGCCGACCTGCTTCACGGGGTACTGGCGGCGGCCGATGATCACGGACTCACCCGTGATCGGTTCGGGCTTGACGCCCTTCATCGACGCCAGCACTCCGTTCTTGGTCAGGTCGAACGCGAAACGGGCGATGACGCAGCGCATGGTGCCTCACAGGTGGGGAGGGAACGTGACCGGGACCGGGCGGCAGGGCGGTTGCCTAGGCTGCTGCCGCGTCGAAGGTGGACCGCCGGGTCGAGCGGCGCACCGGCCGGCCGGTCCCGCGGTTCTCGGTGGCGCCGTGGTTCTCCGTGCCGCGGCCGCGCCGGCCGCGGGGGCCGGGGACGCCGCGCCCCGGGCGCTCGGCCACCGGTGCGGTGATGACGACCGGGACGCCGGACGGGGTCCGCGCGCCGGTGATCCGGCTCAGTTCGGCCTCACCGGAGCGGACCTGGGTGGTCAGGGGGCGGATTCCGGCGTGCACCATGAGACGGTCCATGTCGCGGCGCTGGTCGGGCGTGACCAGGGTGACGACCAGGCCGGACTCCCCGGCGCGGGCGGTGCGGCCGCCGCGGTGCAGGTAGTCCTTGTGGTCGGTCGGCGGGTCCACGTTGACCACCAGGTCGAGGTTGTCGACGTGGATGCCGCGTGCCGCGACGTTGGTCGCCACCAGCACCGTGACGTGCCCGGTCTTGAACTGCGCCAGCGTCCGGGTGCGTTGGGGCTGCGACTTGCCGCCGTGCAGCGCGGCCGCCCGTACACCGCTGTTCAGCAGGTGCGTGGTGAGCCGGTCGACGGCGCGCTTGGTGTCCAGGAACATGATCACGCGGCCCTCGCGCGCCGCGATCTCTGTTGTCGCCCGGTGCTTGTCCGCGCTGTGCACATGGAGCACGTGGTGCTCCATCGTGGTGACCGCGCCCGCGGACGGGTCGACGGAGTGCACCACCGGGTCGGACAGGTAGCGGCGGACCAGCAGGTCCACGTTGCGGTCCAGGGTGGCCGAGAACAGCATCCGCTGCCCGTCCGGGCGCACCTGGTCGAGCAGCTCCGTGACCTGCGGCATGAAGCCCATGTCGGCCATCTGGTCGGCCTCGTCCAGGACGGTGATGCCGACCTGGTCCAGGCGGCAGTCGCCGCGTGCGATGAGGTCCTTCAGCCGGCCCGGCGTCGCGACGACGACCTCGGCGCCGCCTCGCAGCGCACCGGCCTGGCGGCCGATCGACATGCCGCCGACCACGGTGGTGAGCCGCAGCTGCACCGAGCGGGCGTAGGGGGTGAGTGCGTCGGTGACCTGCTGCGCCAGCTCCCGGGTCGGCACCAGCACCAGGGCCAGCGGCTGCCGGGGCTCGGCCCGGCGGCCGGCCGTACGCGCCAGCAGCGCCAGGCCGAAGGCGAGGGTCTTGCCGGATCCGGTGCGTCCGCGGCCGAGCACGTCGCGGCCCGCGAGCGAGTTCGGCAGCGTCGCCCCCTGGATCGGGAACGGCACGGTCACGCCCTCGCTGACCAGTGCGGCCAGCAACTGCTTCGGCATGTCGAGATCGGCGAACGCCTCGACGGCCGGGAGCGCCGGGGTGGTCGTCACCGGCAGGGCGAACTCGCCCTGCGGCGCGGTCGGTCGGCGCCGCTGACCGCCCGAACGGCTCGGCGCGCCGGAGCGGTTGGAGCTGTAGGTCTTGCCGCCCGAGCGGCTGCCGCCGGTGCCGCCGGAACCGCCGGAGCGGGTGCGGGTGTAACGGTCGTTCGTACGTGTGCGGTTCATGAAGAACCTTCCTCGAGGCGGCACGCATCAAGGAATTTCTGTGGCAATGAACAGCACAGAGAATCGCAAGAACGGGCCGGAAAAGAAGCGAAATCGGATCCGACCCGGCGGGGGACGCTCACGGGTCGAGGCGCCGAAAGGGTCGGCGCGATCCTGGTGGGAGAATGCGGGGCGGGCAGTGTGCGGTACGTCCCGTTGGCCGTCGCTGCGCGATGCCGAGGGAAACATCCGTCATGGGGCGGGTTCACCGGCCCGCCGGAATGCCGCTGCCCCGATGGTTGTCGCGGCGCGACGCGGGGGTCACGCCCGGAAGGGCAACACGCCGGGGCCCGCACCCCTTGGTGCGGGCCCCAGCGGCGAACTGCGCGTGCGGTGATCAGGCGGGAACGATGTTCTCGGCCGTCGGGCCCTTCTGGCCCTGCGCGATGTCGAAGCTCACCTTCTGGCCTTCCAGCAGCTCGCGGAAGCCCTGGGCGGCGATGTTCGAGTAGTGGGCGAACACGTCAGGCCCGCCGCCGTCCTGCTCGATGAAGCCGAAACCCTTTTCCGCGTTGAACCACTTCACGGTGCCAGTCGTCATGTGTCAAATCTCCTTCGGGCAGTGCCCGGAATCCGCACTGTGCGGACTCCGCGTCGCTGTGATGATGACCCCGCCCGGGAAATGACCGGAAATGCGCAGTGCTTCCATCGGCATGGCGGCCGGTGAAGGCACTGGAAGTTCTTGGGTATCACAACTGCAACTGCTTCGACAGTAGCACGGAGCGATCGACCGTGCGCGGTGGATAATTACGCTCCGCCTGTTGTGCCAGAAAGCCTCACCGCGCGTCGCGTGAATTTCTCTCTTCGTCACAACAGATATTGACCCGCCCGGACACGGTTTTCCGCCCCGCCCCCCGGGTCCCCGCCCGCCCCGCCACGCCCCCGCGACACGCTCGGAGCACACCCCGCGGGTGCCGTCGGCAGGCGGACGAGTTCGCGCACCGCGGAGGCCGCCCGCGGGTGCCGGCGAGGCCGTTGCAGCAGGTCAGCGCGGGGGGCGGGGTGCCGTACGGCTGCCTGTCCATCATTCGGGCGCATGTTCGAGCCTATGCGCCGGGCATCCCACCACGCATACTGGCTGCAATGACGAAAAGATCCGCGCCCCCGCGCCACTTGCCCACGAGCCCCTTCAAGGCGCCCGCCGAACCGGTCCTCAAGCAGTTCGCCGTGGGGGACCGTGTCTCCCACGACCAGCACGGCCTCGGAAAAGTCATGGCCGAGGAGGCCGCGGGCGGGGCACTGCTCGTCGACTTCGGTTCCCAGCTGACCCGCATCGTCAGCCCCTACTACGGCATGCACAAGCTCTGACCGCGCGACCCCTCACCGGTGGCCTCGACTACCGTCGGGCCACCCCTTCGCGTGCCAGGCCGGAGCGCCCCTGACGCTCCGGCATGCCCTTCTCCGGCCGGCGCCCGGCCGTGCCGCGGCGGCGGTCGCAGTGCTGTCCGGGATCGTACGAACCCCTGGCCGGGCACTCGCGCAGCGCCCCTCGCGCACCGTCCCGCCCGAGGCGCGGAGCATCGCGGGACGTCATCGGAGCGGGTGGCGGCGCGCACGCCGGAAGGACCGTACGCCGAAGAAGACGATGTCGGCCACCAGTACCACGATGCCGACGAACAAGAGGTAGGACAGGCTTCCGGCCGTCACGCCGATGATTCCGAGGACGACGGCCAGAAGAACCAGGAACAAGAAGATCGCCATGCGGCGTGCGTCCCCTCTGCTGTGGGCGTGCGCGTCAGCGGCGCGCCAGCTGCCGTTCGCCGTTGGCGCCCGGCCGGTAGGCCAGGTCGTAGTGCTTGAAGATCGCTTCTTCCTGCTCGACGGGCAGGACGTCGTCCGTGCCGATGGCAGGGGCCTTCTTCACCAGCGCCTTGGCGTGTGCGACCTTGACGTAGCCCGGCCCCAGGATCGCCTCGTCGAGAGGGACGAAGACCAGCCGCTGCCGGCTCAGCAGCCCGGTGCGGACGGTGGCCATGGCTGGTTCGTCGGTGGAGGTGTCCACGTAGATCGCTTCCAGCGAGCCGATCTTGTGCCCTTTTGGGTCGACGACATCGTGGTCGCGCCATTCGCGCACGTCAGTGGAATGGATCATGCCCTGCTCCCTGTGGGCGCTTCGGCGGTGCCGCAACGGCCCCGGCGTGTACACACCGGGGCCGCCCTTCCGGGTCGGTCGCACGTGAGAGTGCCCCGACCTGTCTTCATGGTAGGCCAGGCAGACATTCCAGACATAGGGGATGTTCTCCTCAGTGGTCTCACGGCGGTGCGGTCCCCTCCGGTCGAGGCGGCAGGTCGCCGGGTGGGGCGCCTGAGCACCCCACCCGTTGCCCCACCGGTCAGCGGAAGGTCCGTGCGGTCGCCCGGGTCTCTCGCGGCGGCCCGGGCCGCCCGCCACGCACGGACGCCCGTCCGCGGTGTCGCCGGCCGACGCCGGGCAGGGTGTCGCCGAATCGGTGGCCGGCGATGCGTTCCGCGTGCTGGACGTTCAGCAGGTGGATGAGCCACATGCCGACGCCGGTCATGACGAGGATCACGGCGACGAGGACGACGGTCTCCATCGGCTCACCCCCCCGACCCCGCGGGCAGGGGACCGGCCGACGGCCCGAAGGGGGACATGCACGCCCCGCCCTCGGTCTCCCAGTCGTCCTCCCCGCCGCGGACGTCCCGCGTGCTGCCCGTGACGGCCTCGGCCGCCATCAGCGCGCCGGCGGTCAGGACGCTCCCCGGAAGCGCGGCGGCGGTCATCAGCCGGGCTGCCGCGGCCGGTGGTGTCTCGGGTGGGATCACCAGAAGGTCCCACCGGCCCATCGACCGGGACAGCAGGATCACCTTGTCCGGATCCTGCTCGCTGAACCAGCCCACGTGCACGGTGTGCCCGGTGACGGGCACCTTGCGCGGGATGAGAGGCCAACGGGCGGGGTTCACCGTGATGTTGGTGATCCGCCCCCAGGCACTGTCCAGCGTGGCGCACAGCGCGGGGAGTTCGACGGCGAGGTCACGGGACCGGGGCCACCAGGCCCCGTCCAGTTGTCCCGGGAGCGCGGTGTGCGGAGTGAGGGACAGGCGGGCGGAGAGGCCCGCTGCGACGTGGTGGGGGGTGCGTTCGACGAGCATGGTCATGACGCGGACCCGTCCCCGGGCTGCCTCGCAGCAGCCCGGCGGTGTTGATCGCCAGAAACGACACCCGCGTGGAAGCCGGTGTGCGAAATGCTCCCGGTGCTTTCAGCGTACTCCTGCCCCATGGGCCGAAAAGCATGTGCGGACAGGGCCCGGCGCCGCCTACGCGGCGGTGGCGCCGGCTTCACGGTCGCGCCGCGTCCCCGTCAGGAACCCTCGACGAAGCGGACCGACCAGGCGTAGCCGCTCAGGCCGTCGTGCGGGACCCGCCGGACCTCTCTGACCTGGCAACCGTCGTGGGCGTACTTGCGGGCGAACCGGTCGAGGCGCTGCGCCTCGGTGAGATCCTCCATGGACAGCGGTGCTCCGACGACGAGGTCTTCGTGGAGGACCTCCCCCTGCCCGGCACCGTTCGAGCAGGAGGAGCAGTTATGCGTTTTGGGTAGGGACATGAGATCAGTGTCCTCCTCGCGCGCCGCCCCCGGCGCCACGGCGCGGACGGGCAGGTCGGACCGGGCGGGCCTCAGAGCCGGACCGTCCCCAGCCACACCGCCGCCGCGGCGGCGACCAGCAGGGCGATGTTGAGCCCGATCACCCGCACCTCGCCCCGGGACAGGTGCAGGACCGTCCCGCCGATCTGTATCAGCGCCAGGCCGACCGCCGCCGCGATCGCGAGCCCGGGCGCCACCCCCGTCAGGGGCGGGAGGACGAGTCCCAGCGCGCCGAGCACCTCCAGCCCACCGATGACCCTGACCAGCGGCATCGGCACGCGTTCCACCCAGCCCATCATGGGCTGCAGTCGCTCCCGTGTCTGAAGGAGCTTCTTGCCCCCCGCATAGACGTAGAACAGGGCGAGGAGCCCGGCGACGATCCAGTACGCGACGTGCATGATGGCTCCCACACGATGGTCTCGAACGCGAGTGGCCACATCATGGGCCGGCGCCCGGCGCCGTACAAAAGGCACACGGATGTGAGCAACGCACAAGGAGTTGTCATGTCGCAGTACGAGCACACGTGCATGATCCGCGGGGACGGCGGCCGGACCATCCGCGCCGTACTGGACCGGATCTGCGACAAGTGGACGCTGCTCGTGGTGGCCACGCTCGACGACGCACGCATGCGCTTCACCGAACTCCACCAGCACATCCCCGGCATATCGCAGCGGATGCTGACCCTGACCCTGCGCAACCTGGAGCGGGACGGCCTCGTCTCCCGCACCGCCTACGCGGAGGTCCCGCCCCGCGTCGAGTACGCGCTGACCGCCATGGGGAAGAGCCTCATCCCTCCCGCACTGGCCCTCGCGGGCTGGGCCATGGAGCACAACGCGGAGATCCAGGCCAGCAGGGCCGCGTACGGCCCCCGGGCCGACTGAACCGGCCGTCGCCGTGACCGGCCGCCAGAAATGCTGAAACATTTCGGCGGCCCCACCGCATCAGTGAGGTGTGAGGCTGGTGTCAACGACCACGGGGGCATGATGGGGCAGGGACGGGCGAAGGACTACGCCGAGTTCGCCGAGGCGCGGGCGGGGCACCTGTACCGGTCCGCCTGTCTGCTCACCGGTGGTGACACCCACCTCGCCGAGGACCTGGTCCAGGAGACGCTCGGCCGGCTGTACGTCAGCTGGCGACGGGTCTCCCGCGTCGGCAATCCCGCGGGGTACGCCCAGACCACCCTCACCCGTGTCTTCCTCAGCCACCAGCGGCGCCGCAGCAGCAAGGAACGGGCCACGGACGTCTTCCCGGACCTCCCGGACCCGCGGAGCGCCGGCCCGGACCCGCTCCTGCGGCTGACCCTGGTCGACGCGCTGGGCCAGCTGTCCCCCAAGGACCGGGCCGTGGTGTTCCTGCGCTACTGGGAGGACCGCAGCATCGAGGAGACCGCCGATGTGATGGAGGCCAGCTCGGCCGCGGTGCGCACGCGCTGCAACCGCGCCCTGGGCCGGCTCCGGGTGCTGCTCGGTGACGGCATCGGCGAGTACGCCTCACCCTGACCGGTCGCAGGCCATCCCTGTTCTCCTACTTCCCCCATTCCGACAACCGTGCAGAGACGGCGGTTTGCCATGCCCATTGAAGACCACAAGGAACACGACCACCTCTTCGAGGACCGGCTCGGCGAAGCCCTCGTCCACGCCAGTGGTGACTACGAGACGGACCGCAGGGCCCTGGTCGCGGCCGGTACGGCGCGCGGCCGCAAGCTCCTGCGACGGCGCAGGGCCGCCATCGCGGCAGGCGTGGCCGCGGTCGCCCTCGTCGGCGTGGGCGGATCGCTCCTCGTCCCCTCGGGCGGCGACGGGGGCGGGGGGCAGTCCATGGCGGCCGCCCGGCCGACCCCGCCTCCTCCCTCGGAGAACGACGGGGAGATCTCCGCCGCCGATCTGGTCCGTACCCTCAAGGGACTGCTCCCCGAGGGCGAGTTCCGCGAGGAGCAGGGGCGGGGCGTCGGCCCGAGGATGATGCCGTACGCACAGGTCGTGTACGACGACGGCAAGGGAGGCGGTGCGGTCTCCGTGGGGCTGAACCGCGTGGAGCCGCACAGCGAGCAGGTCCGCGAGGCCACGGCCTGCCCGGACAGGATCGCCGTCCCCTACGACCGCTGCGCCAGCACCGAACTGGCCGACGGCTCGCGGCTCATGCTCTTCCAGGGGTACGAGTACCCGGACCGCCGCGTGGACACGAAGTGGTGGCACGCCGTCCTCGTGAGCCCTCAGGGGCACCAGGTCGACGTGAGCGAGTGGAACGCCGAGGCCGAGAAGGACGCACCGGAGACCAGGGACGAACCCCCCTTGACCATGGCGCAGTTGACGAAGATCGCCACTGCCCCGGCTTGGCGCAAGGCCATCGACGTCATTCCCAGGGAGCACCGGCCGGCACCCCCGGCCCCGCCGTCCCAGCCCGACGGCGCCGCGGTCAGGAACACGCTCGTCTCCCTGCTCCCCAAGGGGGTCACGGTCGTCACGAAGGGCCAGGGGCAGGACGGTTTCGCGGATCTCGTGCTCGACGACGGCAAGGGCCGGAGCCTGGTCCAGATCAACGTGCAGCCCCGTATGTCCGATGTCGAGGGCGAGCTCTTCGGCTCCGGCGCCGAGGTCCTGCCCGACGGCACGAAGGTCGTGTCGCACCAGGAACCGGGCGAGAAGGGCGGCGCGGGCGTCGTCATGTGGACCGTCGACACGATCAGGACCGACGGGCTGCGAGTGGTGGTCAGTGCCTTCAACTCCGGCGACCAGCACAGCGCCGCGACCCGCGGCACCCCCGCGCTCACGATGAAGCAGCTCAGGGCGATCGCCACCAGCGCCAAGTGGAAGAAGCTGGGCTGACCCCCTGCGGGAGCGAGCCGGTGCCGCGCGCACCGCGGTCGCGGCGGCCGTGCCGGCCACGATCCGGCACGGCCGCTCGCCGTCCCGCGGCGCGGCCGATCGCTCCCGTGAGCGTCCGCGCACCGGCTCGGCAGTGGGCCCGGGGCCGGGCGGCACGCCTTTCTGCAGGGCGCCGTCGGGCACGCCCACCCCGGTGGGCGTGCCGAAGGCGCCTCCGCGGCGCGTCAGCGCACGTGGACCGTGACCGTGACGGTCTTGAGCACCGCGGGCAGCTTCGTGGTGTCGACCTTCAGGATCTCGCCGTTGTCGGTCCGGCCCGTGGGCGGCAGCGTCTTCTGGTGGACGGTCCACGTGCCGTCGGGGTCGACGACGATGCTGTCGATGCCGAAGTCGTCGTCGTTGGCCAGGTACAGCGTCCGGCCGCCGTCGGTGGTGGCGACGCCCTCGACCTTGTCGTGCGCGAAGAACGCCCCGGTGGGGTCGAGCTGGCTGACCAGCGTGCCGACGTTGACGTACGGCTGCTTCTGGGCGACGTTGACGCCGGCACCGGTGAGCGCGGCGAGGGCCGCGTTGGTGCCGCTCGTGCCGACCAGCGCCTCGGGCGACTTGCCGCCGATCGTCAGGCCGCTGACGTCGGTGGCGCCGTTGATGTCGACCTGGTACAGCGTCTTCTGTGCGAACGGCTCGAAGGCGCCGTCGCGCTCGTCGATGAGGAACTTCGTGCCGGACAGCGCGGTGATCTCGCTGTTGGCGGTGCCCGTGCTCGCCGGGTTGTCCAGCAGGTACAGGTACTGCTTGGTCCGGTAGGTGCGCAGGTCGACCGTGACGATGCGGGTGGGCGCGACGTTGCCGGCCTTGACGCTGCCGAGGTCCGGCTGCTGGAGCGCGGACTGCATGACGCCCACCAGGGTCGAGCCGTCCGGGGTGACGGTCAGGCCCTCCATGCCCTTGTTCTTCGCGCGGAAGGCGAGTTCGGCCGGCAGGTACCCGACGACCTTGTGGTAGGCGTTGTCCGGGCTGTTGCGGTACGGCGTGAGCCGGCCCAGCTCGTAGCCGTTCTTGTCGAAGTGCGTGATGTACGGGCCGTACTCGTCCGAGACCCAGAACGAGCCGTCGGACAGCGCCACCAGGCCCTCGGAGTCGTAGCCGTACGGGTCCCGCGCGATGGGCGCCGGCGTGCCGCCGTTGGCGTTCGTCGCGGCGACGTCGTCGATGACCTCGCTCGTGTCGTGCGGCGGGCGGCCGCTGTACTTCACGCCGCCGAGGCTCTTCGGCCCCTTGAGGGTGACCTGCTTGAGCAGCTCGGCCTTGCCGTTCACGAGCTTGAACTCGCCGATCTCCGGCGTGAAGTCCGGGACCATCTCGGACTTGTTGCCGTCGGGGGCGTCGGCGTTCGGGCCGCGGTCGGTGAGCCCGTAGAAGTGGCCCGGCTTGCCCGGCACCGGGGCGAGCGAGGAGCCGAAGCCCTCACCAGAGAGCTCGGTGGTCGTGCCGGCCGGCCCGGCGACATGACCGAGCGGCGGCAGGGGAGCGCCGTCGGCCCCGGCGTCCTTGAACAGCTGCACCGCGTCGGTCGTGCTGTACGTGAAGGTGTCCGTACCCGTGAAGCCGGAGTTCGGCGTGTACGTGAACGTGCCGTCCGCGTCGACCGTCACCTTGCCGTTGGCGGGGTCGGTGTGCCGCACGACCGCTGTCGCGCCGGAGTCGTTCCGCAGTACGTCGCCCGTCACCCTGCCGTGGCCGGAGAAGGAGTCGGCGACCGCCCCGAAGTCGTGCGACGGGGCCCACAGCCAGCCACCGGAATGGGCCGCGGCCGTACCCGTGCCCGCCACGGCGATGGTGGCGCCGATCGCGATGACGAGCCGGATGCGCTTGCGAGAGAAGCGTCGTGAAGTCATACCCCTGAACTTGACGGTCAGTGGTGAATTTTGAGGTTGTCCCCGGTGAACCGCTGGTTCACAAAGCACCGGCTCTTCGTCTTTTCGCCGAGGCGTACCGGCAGGAGCCGGAGCTCGGGTGGGGCGGCACACCGTGCCGCCCCACCCGGGGCGGGTGCCGGTCAGTGGACCGTGCGCGCGGCCTCTTCGATGATGCGGGTGACAGCCTCCGGGTGGGACACGGTCACAGCGTGGGAGGATCGGACCTTCTCGATGTGCGCGTGGGCGCGCTCGGCCATGGAGACCTGGAGCTTCTGGGGGATGATCCGGTCATTGGTGCCCACCAGGGCCCAGGACGGGACGGTCTTCCAAGCGGGCTCACCGGAGGACTCGTTGGGGGCGGTGCCGCTGCCCGGACGCTGGGTGACCGACATCAGGGAGGCGGTCTCCGCGGGGACGTCCGCACCGAAGGCCTGGTGGAACTCGGACTGGTCGATGTAGAGGTCGACGTCCTTGGAGCCGTCGGGATCGGTGATCGGGACGGGACGGGACGCAGCACCTTGCCGATGGCACGGTCCGGGGCCTTGCTCGCCAGGTCGTTGGCGCTCTCGCCCTTGTCGGGGAGGAAGGCGTCGGCGTACACCAGCGCCTTGACCTTGTCGGAGCCCGAGGCGGCGTTGCTGATCACCACCCCGCCGTAGGGGTGCCCGACGAGGACCACCGGTCCTCACCCAGGGGGTCAGGCACACTCCCCGCGATCGGCCCGCCTCCATGCAGATCGCCGAGCGTGCGCCTCGCGTCGTAAACGGCGTTCGTAGTCCCCGCTCCGGATGGAGTGGGAGACAGGTCGCCCTGTGGACCGCGATTCCCCCTGACTCCCCGCCCGTTCTGGCGGGCTCCGCGCTGGTGACCCTGACTGCGGCGTCCATCGTCGTTGCCGTCGGGCTGCCTCCAGCGGTGGCCGGGCGATCCCCCAGGCTTTTGTGGCTCCGCCACTGCAGGGCTACGACCGGCTGAGTCGGCCGCGAACCCGCATCCACTTTTCAAGGCAAAAGCCGGATACCAGGATGCAGACGCCCGTCAATCCGGCGACGTTGCGGAACATGTCGTCGTGCCGATGTGCGGCGAGAAGCTCGATCGACAGGCCGAGTCCCATCAGGATGACGCCGAGCCCCCAGATCCGAGGCGATTCGACACGGCCTCTGAGCCGGGGGAACAACCAGCTGCGAAGGACTGCCGCTCCGCCCGGTACCAGCGTGACGGCCAAAAGAGCTGCGAGAGCGGCCCACCCATAAGCGCCCATGACGAACGCCTCTCCCCGGAAGATCGTCTGTGCGGCTCCGTACCGCACGAGCGGATCATGCCACGACCCTTGGTGCAGGGGAACGGCAAGAGAGTGGGTGCGATCTCCAGCGCTGGTCGGAGGCCAAGGTAGCTGTTGTCTCTTGTTGCGCGCCGAGCATGCTGCGCTGATCCACCACTCGCCGAATCGTTCAACGCGACCTGCAAACGCGAAACCCTACAAGGCCGCCGAGCCTGGGACACCGAACGCGAAGCCCACCTCGACCTCTTCCGCTGGCTGCACCGCTACAACACCGTTCGACGCCACTCCCGCCTCGGACATCGCAGCCCGATCGCCTACGAGCGAGCATTCGGAACGACATCAACTACGCTGGCCAAAGCCGCATAACCCGTGTTCAGGATCCGGGGTCAAGGCCCGGCGTCCGATGCTGCGTTCAGGCCCTGAGTACCCCGTCTACTGATCTCCGGTCCGGCTGACCAGTAAGACAAAGTCATTGACGGTATCAGGTCGTCGGGGCATCCGGTGCGATCCGTCGCCGTGCGAGTTCGTTGATGTCACCCGTCGATGTCAGCCCTTGCCATCTTGCTCAAGCTCCCTTGCTCGCCGCCGCTTGGGCGAAGGGTGGGTGTGCTCCCAGAGCGAAAGGGCCGCGAGGATCAATCCCAGGAGCAGGACAGCGGCGGACAGGAACCTCCACAGTCCGTGTCCTGTGATCGAGTTCTGGGCAAACCATGCCAGGCTAAGAAGCCACATGAGTGCGGTGCCGATTCTGCGTATGCCCGAATGCATCAGTCGATCCACTTCCTGCCCTGAACTGCGGAGCCTGACAGCTCAGGGAGCCTACCCCCGCGGATCGACGAGCCCGTCAGACGGCCTGCGGAAACTGGCCTCTTCGTCCCGAAGCAATGCGCGCGACCTTGTGACCTGCGGCCGAACCGCTCGTGACCTGCGCGGACCGTCCGTGAGCGTCCGTGGTTGTGCGCCCTGATGCGGGGCCGTTGTAGCGCAGTTAGACACTCAGTAGGACGACTTCGGATCCTGCGCGGATTGAGCGCCATGGTCACCCTTGGGACACGTGACCGGCAGCGACTCGCGCAGTTGTGCCTCCGGATCCCAGTCGGCCGGTTTGTCTTTAACGTTGCCCTTCCAGGGGTACCCCTGGGCAATCCAGTCGTTGCGGGCCTTGATCACGCCCGCGTCTGTCGCGACCTCGTACCCAAACTCGATCCCGCAACACCCACAGATGTCGGGTACGCGCCCCGGGGTATCGGCAGAGGGAGGTCGCGGCTCGTCTGGATCGCCTGGTCCAGGAGCGGCGCGCGGTGGCAGACGATGCGGCATCTGCCACGGATCTGGCACGAGACGCTTGATCTGGTCTGAACAACAAAGAAGCCCCGGGCGGCTGGCCTGGGGCTTTCTGGTGGAGCGGGTGACGAGAATCGAACTCGCGCTCTGAGCTTGGGAAGCTCATGTTCTACCATTAAACTACACCCGCGTAAGACGCCCGTTGAGGCGGCTCATCGTCGGACACTATACCCCATGGTCGGCCTCGGACGCATGCGCGCCGGGGCCGTCGTGTTGCGGTCGCGGGCCTGGTCGGGGCCCGGCCGGAGGTCGGGCGGCCGGCGTGGTGAAGGGGTTGTGGAGGGGCGTCTCGCGGAGTGGCGGGGCGTGCGCCGTGGTGGCGATCGGGCGTACGGTGAGGGCCGGTTGGCCGGGCCGGGGTGGGCGGAGTGCCGTGCGGGGCAGGGGTGGGTTCATCCCCTAATGTGGCTTTCGTCGTTGAGGTACCGGGGAGAAGGGGAGCGATGGATCGCACCGTCGTTCGTTGTGCCGAAGGGCACGTGTTCAGCACCACCACGCTGCCGATGCAGAACCTGGGAGCCGGACGGCTGGGCCCGGGCCGGTTGATCAGGTGCCCGCAGTGCGCGCGCATGCGGAGCGTGGTGCCGGTGTCGGTGGCGGTCCCGGCCGAGGACGAGAAGTAGGCAGGCCGGACGGGACGCGGGGGCCCGTGGCCGATTCGGCCACGGGCCCCACCGCCGCGTAATCTGCTGGTGTGCTGCTCTCAGACAAGGACATCCGGACCGAAATCGACAACGGACGGGTCAGGGTCGATCCGTTCGAGCCGACCATGGTGCAGCCGTCGAGCATCGACGTGCGGCTGGACCGCTTCTTCAGGGTGTTCGAGAACCACCGCTACCCGCACATCGATCCGGCCGTCGAGCAGCCGGACCTGACGCGGCTGGTGGAGCCGGAGGGGGACGACGCGTTCATCCTCCATCCCGGGGAGTTCGTGCTGGCGTCCACCTACGAGGTCATCTCGCTGCCGGACGACATCGCCTCCCGTCTGGAGGGCAAGTCCAGCCTCGGCCGGCTGGGGCTGCTGACGCACTCGACGGCGGGCTTCATCGACCCCGGTTTCTCCGGGCACGTGACCCTGGAGCTGTCGAACGTCGCGACGCTGCCGATCAAGCTCTGGCCCGGTATGAAGATCGGGCAGCTCTGCCTGTTCCGGCTGACGTCGGCGGCGGAGTTCCCGTACGGGTCTGACAAGCACGGCTCGCGCTACCAGGGCCAGCGGGGGCCGACGCCCTCGCGGTCCTACCTCAACTTCCACCGGACGCAGGTGTGAGCATATGACCGGGCCGGCGCGGGAGAACCTGACCTACGAGGCCTTCGGCGACGCCGTGCGCGAGATGGCACAGGCGATCGCCGACGACGGCTTCGAGCCCGACATCGTGCTGTCGATCGCCCGTGGCGGCGTCTTCGTGGCCGGCGGCCTGGCCTACGCGCTGGACTGCAAGAACATCCACCTGGTCAACGTGGAGTTCTACACCGGGGTCGGCACCACGCTGGAGATGCCGGTGATGCTGGCGCCCGTGCCGAACGTGATCGACTTCTCCGACAAGAAGGTGCTGATCGCGGACGACGTCGCCGACACCGGCAAGACGCTGAAGCTGGTCCACGACTTCTGCGTCGACCATGTCGCCGAGGTGCGCAGCGCGGTGATCTACGAGAAGTCGCAGTCGCTCGTGAAGTGCGACTACGTGTGGCGGCGTACCGACGACTGGATCAACTTCCCGTGGAGCGTCGATGGGCCCGTGGTCCGTCGGGCGGGTCAGGCCTTCGAGGCCTGACCGGCGGCAGCAGGGGCTGTGGGCATCTGCACCTGAGCGGAGGACCAGGCCGGCGGGCGGCTTTCGAGGCGGCCGTCAAGCGGGACAGCCGGGCCCGGTGGAGGGGTTGGCGCAGGTGTTGGTGCCGGCACCCCCGTCATTGAAGTTGAAGCCGGTACCACCGTTGAGCGCGTCATTGGCTTCGCCGCCGAAGAGGTCGTCGTCGCCGGCCTCGCCGTTGAGGGTGTCGTTGCCCGGGTTGCCGAAGAGCGCGTCGTCGCCGTCGCCGCCGAAGAGGTGGTCGTTGCCGTCGCCGCCGAAGAGGTGGTCGTTGCCGCCGCGGACACTGTTGTGGCCGTCGTTGGCGCCGTGGAGCCCGGCGTGGCCGGCGCCGCCGTGCAGAGTGTCTTCGCCGGCGCCGCCGTAGAGGCTGTCGTCGCCGGCGCCCCCATCAAGGTCGTCGGTACCGGCGCTGCCGTTGAGGGCGTCATTGCCGTCGCCACCGTTGAGGTCGTCGCTGTTGGCGCCGCCGTAGAGACTGTCGTCGCCGGCCTCGCCGTTGAGGGTGTCGTTGCCGTCGCCGCCGGAGAGAGCGTCGTTGTCCTTGCCGCCGTTGAGGGTGTCGTCCCCCGCGCTGCCGTCGAGGCTGTCGCGGCCGTCGCCGCCGAAGACGACGTCGCTTCCGGTACTGCCGGAGAGGATGTCGTTGCCGCCGTCGCCGCAGATGAGATCGTTGCCGCCGAGGCCGTCGACGCGGTCGTTCCCACGCAGGGCGACGATCACGTCGTTGCCCGGAGTGCCCACGATGTTGTCGTCGCGGTTCGTGCCGACGATCGTGGCGGGCACGCCCGCACAGGTCGCGGTGCCCGATATGGGGGTCCGCGGGTAGGTGGCGGGGACGTCGGCGGATGGGCGACCGGCGGTGGTGAAGAACATCGCGGCCGCCAAGGCCGGCAAAGGCAGCAGCAGAGCGCGGGCCCGGCCCGCCGCCCTGCAGCACGTGCCGGGAGCCACAGTCGATCCGGAACCCGGACCCAGGGTCTCGCGAAGTGCGCTTGCACGCCGCTTGTCGCGGCGAACGAACAGTTCCAGTTCCATCGACGTGCACCCTCCGCAGCAGAGAATCATTCAACTCGTACAGAAGGCCACATCCCAGTCGGTCCCGCCTCTTCACCAGGGCAGCCACCGCACCCCACCTGCCCATTCCGCCGGTCAGGTCCGGGCGCACCACGGAAAGAACCACTCCGACGGCCGCCCGCCGCTCAGGCCGCTCCACCGCGGCCCGCCGCCTCGGCGATCAGGGGGTTTCGACATGCGGGTACGACGTGGTGCCGACCACCTTCATCAGGTCAAGGGCTCCTGGAGTGTCCTGCCTCCGGTGCGCAAGCCGGGGGAGCGGGGCAAGCCGACCACCGAGGCGCTCTGACCCGGGCTGCCGTCGGATCACGCTCCGGACCGGCGGCGCGTCCACGGACGTCAAGACCGGCCCGTTCGTCCGACCGCAGCGCTCCGGGCGTACGACCATGGAGCATGCGCCCGGATGAATGGCACCTCACAGCAGACGTCGACGACTTTCTCGCCCGGGCCGGGGACTTCCTGCGCTCGCGGCCCGGCCTGCACACCATGGCCCTGACGACGACCGAGAAACTGCGCACGCGCGGGGCGGACGTGCACGGCCCCGGGGCCCGCGTCTTCGGCCTGCTGGAGCGGGCGGGCGACGTCGGCGCCGCCTTCTACGGCCTCCTGACCCGCGGCTTGAGCGTCACCGCGCTGACTCCCGGGCAGGCCGACACGCTCGCCGCCCGCCTGGTTTCCCTCGGGCACTCCTTCGGCTACGTCAGCGCGGACCGCGACAGCGCCGCCGCCTTCGCCGGGGCCTGGCAGCGGCACACCGGCGCGGTGCCGACGCTCCGCAACCGGCTCCTTCTGTACCGCCTCGGCACGCTCACCGCGCCCGGTCCGGTCCCGCCGGGCCGGGGCCGGCTCGTGGGCGAGCGGGACAGTGAACAACTCATGGGCTGGTGCCGTGCGTTCGCCGCGGATGTCGGGGAGGCCGTCACCATCGACGCCGCTTCCTGGGCCGGCACCCGTTTCGCCGAGAAGCACTACACGTTCTGGGAGACGCCGGACGGCACGCCCGTGTCCATGGCGGGGGCGAACCCGATGGTCGGCGGCCAGATCCGGGTGGACCCGGTCTACACCCCGGCCCCTCTGCGCGGTCGCGGATACGCGGGCGCCGTGACGGTCGAGGTGAGCCGGGCCGCGCTGGCCGCGGGCGCCGAGGAGGTCGTGCTGTTCACGAACCCGGCCAACGCCACCAGCAACGCCCTCTACCGGCGGATCGGGTACGTCCCGCTCACCGAATGGGCCGTGCACGACTTCGCGCGCGCCGCCTGAAACGCACGGACGGGCGGCCACCCCGTGAGGTGGCCGCCCGTACGGAGGCGGATACGTACCCCGGCTGCCGGGCTACGGCTACCGGGTCAGATCACCGGCAGCTTGAAGAGCACCAGCAGTGCGATCAGCTGGATGGAGGCCGCGCCCAGCGCCTTCGGCCAGGGCAGGTCGTGGGACTTGCTCACCATGGACGTCAGGAGCGCGGCGCAGGCGATCCAGGTGATCCAGCCCAGGACCTGGACGAACATGTTGGCGCTGCCGAGGAAGATCGCGAAGACCAGGCGCGGTGCGTCGGTGATCGACGTGATCAGCATCGCGAGACCGACGGTGGGCGCCCAGGCGCCGTCGCCGCCGAGCTGGCGGGCGAGGGCGTTGGTGACGGCGCCGAGCATCAGGCCGCTGAGGATGACGGCGACGGCGGTGCTCAGCACCCAGGGGATGCTGTTGGAGAGCGTGGCGTCGATCACGTCCTCACGGGCGCTGTCGAAGCCGAAGACGGCGAGCAGCCCGTAGAGGAAGGTGATGGTCAGCGCGGGCGCCCACACCTGGTAGTCGCGCATCTGCCAGAAGGTGGCCGCCGGGCGCATCACGATCCCGCTGAGCAGCTGCTTCCAGGGCAGTCGCGGGCCGGCCGGGGGCGCCGTGGTCTGGCCGGCGCGGTAGGTGGAGATGTTGTCGGGGTGCTGCGTCCCCTGGGGGTCGTAGGCGTCCGGGGCGTCGCCGATGGAGAAGGCGCGGGTGTGCCCGGGGTTGTCGTCGTACGAGTGGTGCTGCGCCGGCGTGCCGAAGTACTCGGGCTCGCCGTCCGCGGCCTGCGAGAACCCGTACTGGGGCGGCTGCTGGCCGCCCGGCCGCGTGTTCTGCTGAGGGTGTCCGCCGTACTGCTGATGCGGGTGCTGCACGTCCCCGTCCCGTCCGCGTCCGTTGTCGAATCCAGCCACGTCCTCGAACGTACCCGTTCCGGCGGGTGAAGGGCGGGGCCCTCCGCCCGTGGGCGGGCTTTGCGGCCAAGCTGTGACAGTGGGCGGGCGGGCCGCCGGAAGCGTTCACGGGGGCGGGTTTTCGCGGGCGGGGGTGTGAGCGCTTAGCGTTCGGGGGCAACGTGATCCGAAGGGACGGGAACCGCCGATGGCCATCAGGGTTGTACCGAACGCAGCACGCCCGCGCGTGCGTCATGCCGCCCGCGTCGCGGCCGGGGCGGCCGCCACCGGGCTGCTGGCCCTCTCGCTGTCGGCGTGCGGCCTGCTGACGACCGACTCCGAGGGTTCCTCCGGTTCCTCCGGTGCGTCGGGGCCCTCGGCCTCGCCGGCGGCCGGTTCCGCCCCCGGGGTGCCGACCGCGACCGACCCCAAGGTGCTGGCCGGGCTGCCGGCCCGTATGGAGGCCGACGGCACGACGATCACCGTCGGCGACCCGGCGGCGCCGAAGACCGTGCACGTCTACGAGGACCCGCGCTGCCCCATCTGCCAGGCCTTCGAGAAGGCGGCCGCACCGCAGTTGGCGGCGCTCGCGGCGGACGGCCGGATCCGGCTGCAGTACACGCTGGCCTCGTTCCTGGACGACAAACTGGGCGGTGAGGGCTCCAAGAGGGCCGCGAACGCCCTGCGCGCCTCCGTCGAGGCCGGCACGGGTGCCTTCGCGACGTACCACGAGACGCTCTACGCCCATCAGCCCGCCGAGACCGAGGACGGCTTCACCGACGCGTACTTGCTGAAGCTCGCGTCCGACGTCGACGGGCTGCGCGGCGCCGCCTTCGACCAGGCCGTGGCCAAGCGGTCCTACGGGGACTTCGTGACCGCCTCCGAGGAGGCGTTCATCAAGAGCGGTGCCACGGGCACCCCTTACGTGAAGATCGACGGCAGGCCGGTGTCCCAGGACGACCTGCAGAAGCTGTTCGACCCGGCGTCCTTCGCCCTGCTGCTGCGGCAGGCCGGGATCGGCGCCTGACGGGGTCCGGGCAGCGACCCTCACAACGCCGGTGGGCGCGTACGGACTTCCGTACGCGCCCACCGGCGTTGCGCCGTGCGGGGCCCGCTACGTCGCCGGCTCGGGCTCCGGCTCCACGGCCGACTCCTGCGCGCCGTCCGGGTCGAGCGGGGTCCTGACGGAGTCCAGCAGCAGCTGGGCGACGTCGACGACCTGCAGCGACTCCTTGGCCTTGCCCTCGTTCTTCCGGCCGTTGACCGAGTCCGAGAGCATCACCAGGCAGAACGGGCAGGCGGTGGAGACGATGTCCGGGTTGAGGGACAGGGCCTCGTCCACGCGCTCGTTGTTGACGCGCTTGCCGATCCGCTCCTCCATCCACATGCGGGCACCCCCGGCGCCGCAGCAGAAGCCGCGCTCCTTGTGGCGGTGCATCTCCTCGTTCCGCAGTCCCGGCACCTTGGCGATGATCTCGCGCGGCGGTGTGTAGACCTTGTTGTGGCGGCCCAGGTAGCAGGGGTCGTGGTAGGTGATGATGCCCTCGACCGGGGTGACGGGGACGAGCTTGCCCTCGTCGACCAGGTGCTGCAGCAGCTGGGTGTGGTGGATGACCTCGTACTCGCCGCCGAGCTGCGGGTACTCGTTCGCCAGGGTGTTGAAGCAGTGCGGGCAGGTGGCGACGATCTTCTTTTTCGAGGCGGGGAGCTTGGTGCTCTCGTCCTCGTCGTCCTCGCCGAAGGCCATGTTCAGCATGGCGACGTTCTCGGCGCCGAGCTGCTGGAAGAGGAACTCGTTGCCCAGGCGGCGGGCGGAGTCACCGGTGCAGTTCTCCTCGCCGCCCATGATCGCGAACTTCACGCCCGCGATGTTCAGCAGCTCGGCGAAGGCCTTGGTGGTCTTCTTGGCGCGGTCCTCCAGGGAGCCGGCGCAGCCGACCCAGTAGAGGTACTCCACCTCGGTGAGGTCCTCGATGTCCTCGCCCACGACGGGGACCTCGAAGTCGACCTCCTTGACCCATGCCAGGCGCTGCTTCTTGGGCAGGCCCCAGGGGTTGCCCTTCTTCTCCAGGTTCTTGAGCATCGTGCCCGCCTCGGACGGGAACGAGGACTCGATCATGACCTGGTAGCGGCGCATGTCGACGATGTGGTCGATGTGCTCGATGTCCACCGGGCACTGCTCGACACAGGCGCCGCAGGTGGTGCAGGACCACAGGACGTCGGGGTCGATGACGCCGTTCTCCTCGGCGGTGCCGATCAGCGGGCGCTCGGCCTCGGCCAGGGCGGCCGCGGGGACGTCCTTGAGCTGTTCCTCGGAGGCCTTCTCCTCGCCCTCCATGGTCTTGCCGCCGCCGGCCAGCAGGTACGGGGCCTTGGCGTGCGCGTGGTCGCGCAGCGACATGATCAGCAGCTTCGGGGAGAGCGGCTTGCCGGTGTTCCAGGCGGGGCACTGCGACTGGCAGCGGCCGCACTCGGTGCAGGTCGAGAAGTCGAGGATGCCCTTCCAGGAGAACTGCTCCACCTGGCTGACGCCGAAGACGTCGTCCTCGCCCGGGTCCTCGAAGTCGATCGGCTTGCCGCCGGAGGTCATCGGCAGCAGGGCGCCGAGCGCGACGGCGCCGTCGGCGTTGCGCTTGAACCAGATGTTCGGGAAGGCCAGGAAGCGGTGCCAGGCGACGCCCATGTCGGTCCTGAGGCCGACCGTGATCATCCAGATGAAGGAGGTGCCGATCTTGATCATCGCGGTCAGGTAGACCAGGTTCTGGAGCGTGCCGACGCTCAGCCCCTTGAAGGCCGCGACCAGTGGGTACGAGGCGAAGTAGGCGGCCTCGTAGCCGTGCACGCCCGCCAGGGCGCCCTCCAGGCCGCGCAGCGTCATGATCGCGAGGCCGATGATGAGGATGACGGCCTCGACGAAGTACGCCTGGCCGAGGTTGGAGCCGGAGAAGCGGGACTTGCGTCCGGGCCGGTCGGGCAGCGACAGCTGGCGGATGACGATCAGCGTGAGGATGCCGAGCGTCGTCATCAGGCCGATGAACTCGACGAAGACCTCGTAGGGCAGCCAGTGACCGATGACCGGCAGCGCCCAGTCGGCCCGGAAGAGCTGCCCGAAGGCGTTCACCAGGGTGAGGACGAGGGAGAAGAAGCCGACGGCGACGAACCAGTGGGCGACGCCGACCACGCCCCAGCGGTTCATCCGGGTGTGACCCAGGAACTCCCGCGCCACCGTGACGGTGCGCGCGCGCCAGTCGTCGGTGCGCGTGCCCGCGGGTACGTCCTGGCCGAGTCGTACGAACCGGTAGATCTGGGCGATGGCTCGGCTGAACAGCGCCACGCCGACCACGGCGAGTACCAGCGACACGATGATCGCGGCGAGTTGCATTTCAGGGCTCCTCGGACCTGCGAGAGCGGAGGCGCGGGCCGACTGCCCGGCTGACTACTAAGCAGTAACTTATTCGTTTCTCCTGAGGGTACCCAGTATCGGCGCACGTGCGCAGCCGCGCCGCCGGTGATCTGCGTCGCTGAGGGCCGCCTTGCCCGGGCCGGGACGCGTCGGAGCCCGGGGTGGGGAGGCCCGTGAACGCGCTGCGCAGGCAGCCATGCGCGGAGCGTCCGCCCTAAAGTTGAGTGGCCACGACTCATGTCTGTTGACACCGGGAGAACCGTCCGGCACTCTTGAGTCTGTTCCACTCAAGTAGGCAGTTGGAGGATTTCACCATGGCACGTGCGGTCGGCATCGACCTGGGCACGACTAACTCCGTCGTCAGCGTTCTCGAAGGCGGCGAGCCCACCGTCATCACCAACGCCGAGGGTGCCAGGACCACGCCGTCCGTCGTCGCCTTCGCGAAGAACGGTGAGGTGCTCGTCGGCGAGGTCGCCAAGCGCCAGGCCGTCACCAACGTCGACAGGACCGTCCGTTCGGTCAAGCGCCACATGGGCACCGACTGGCGGATCAACCTGGACGGCAAGGACTTCAACCCGCAGCAGATGAGCGCCTTCATCCTGCAGAAGCTGAAGCGTGACGCCGAGGCCTACCTGGGCGAGAAGGTGACCGACGCGGTCATCACCGTCCCGGCGTACTTCAACGACTCCGAGCGCCAGGCCACCAAGGAGGCCGGCGAGATCGCGGGCCTCAACGTCCTGCGCATCGTCAACGAGCCCACGGCCGCCGCCCTGGCGTACGGCCTGGACAAGGACGACCAGACCATCCTCGTCTTCGACCTCGGTGGCGGCACCTTCGACGTCTCGCTGCTGGAGATCGGCGACGGCGTCGTCGAGGTGAAGGCCACCAACGGCGACAACCACCTCGGTGGTGACGACTGGGACCAGCGCATCGTCGACTACCTGGTGAAGCAGTTCGCCTCCGGTCACGGCGTGGACCTGTCCAAGGACAAGATGGCGCTGCAGCGTCTGCGCGAGGCCGCCGAGAAGGCGAAGATCGAGCTGTCCTCGTCCACCGAGACCTCGATCAACCTGCCCTACATCACCGCCTCGGCCGAGGGCCCGCTGCACCTGGACGAGCGCCTCACCCGCGCCCAGTTCCAGCAGCTGTCCGCGGACCTGCTCGAGCGCTGCAAGATCCCGTTCCACAACGTCATCAAGGACGCGGGCATCCAGCTCTCCGAGATCGACCACGTCGTTCTCGTCGGTGGCTCCACCCGCATGCCCGCCGTCGCCGAGCTCGTCAAGGAGCTGACCGGCGGTCAGGACGCCAACAAGGGCGTGAACCCGGACGAGGTCGTGGCCATCGGCGCCGCGCTCCAGGCCGGTGTGCTCAAGGGCGAGGTCAAGGACGTCCTGCTGCTCGACGTCACCCCGCTGTCCCTCGGCATCGAGACCAAGGGCGGCATCATGACCAAGCTGATCGAGCGCAACACCACGATCCCGACCAAGCGCTCGGAGATCTTCACCACGGCCGAGGACAACCAGCCGTCGGTCCAGATCCAGGTCTACCAGGGCGAGCGCGAGATCGCCGCGTACAACAAGAAGCTCGGCATGTTCGAGCTCACGGGCCTGCCGCCGGCGCCGCGCGGCATCCCGCAGATCGAGGTCGCCTTCGACATCGACGCCAACGGCATCATGCACGTCTCCGCCAAGGACCTCGGTACCGGCAAGGAGCAGCGCATGACCGTCACCGGTGGCTCCGCGCTGCCGAAGGACGACATCGACCGCATGATGCGCGAGGCCGAGCAGTACGCGGAGGAGGACCACAAGCGCCGCGAGTCCGCCGAGACCCGCAACCAGGCCGAGCAGCTGGTCTACCAGACCGAGAAGTTCCTCAAGGACAACGAGGACAAGGTCCCCGCCGACGTCAAGACCGAGGTCGAGGCGGCCGTGGCGGACCTCAAGGAGAAGCTGAAGGGCGAGGACTCCGCCGCCATCCGCGAGGCCACCGAGAAGGTCGCCGCCACCTCCCAGAAGCTGGGCCAGGCGCTCTACGCCAACGCCCAGGCCGAGGGTGGCGCGGCCGGTGCCGCCGGTGCCGCGGGCGGTGCCCAGGCCGACGACGACGTCGTCGACGCCGAGATCGTCGACGAGGACAAGAAGGACGGTGCCGCGTGACGGAGGAGACCCCGGGCTTCGAGCAGGAGCCTGACGTCCCCTCTGCCGAGGCCGGTTCCGCGTCGTCCGCGGACTCCGCGGGCGACACGGCGCCGGGCGCCGGGTCCGCCGAGCAGGCGGCCCCGGCGGCCCCGGCCGGGGACGCGAACGCCACGGTCGCTCTGCAGGCGCAGCTGGACCAGGTGCGCACGGCGCTCGGCGAGCGCACGGCGGACCTGCAGCGGCTCCAGGCGGAGTACCAGAACTACCGCCGCCGGGTGGAGCGGGACCGTATCGCCGTCCGCGAGGTCGCGATCGCCAATCTGCTCACCGAACTGCTCCCGGTGCTCGACGACCTCGGCCGGGCCCGGGACCACAAGGAACTGGTCGGCGGCTTCAAGTCGGTCGGCGAGTCCCTGGAGACGGTGGCCGCCAAGCTGGGCCTCCAGCAGTTCGGCAAGGAGGGCGAGCCCTTCGACCCGCTGGTGCACGAGGCCCTGATGCACAGCTACTCGCCGGACGTCACACAGACGACCTGCGTGCAGATCCTGCAGCCCGGGTATCGCATCGGAGAGCGCACCATCCGCCCCGCGCGGGTGGCGGTCGCCGAGCCCCAGCCGGGGACGCAGGGCACGCAGGGCAACGCCGACTCGGCGGACGAGGAGAACGGTGGCCCGGAGCAGGGCTGACGTGAGTCACGCGAAGGCACGGAAGGAGGGACGCCGGGGATGAGCATCAGCAGGGATTTGTTCGAGAAGGATCTCTACAAGGTCCTCGGCGTCCCGAAGGACGCCACCGAGGCGGAGATCAAGAAGGCGTACCGGAAGCTCGCCCGCGAGTTCCACCCGGACGCCAACAAGGGCGACGCCAAGGCCGAGGAGCGCTTCAAGGAGATCTCCGAGGCCAATGACGTGCTGTCGGACCCCAAGCGCCGCAAGGAGTACGACGAGGGCCGCGCCCTCTTCGGCAACGGCGGCTTCCGCGGCGGCCCGGCCGGCGCGGGCGGGTTCGGCTTCGACCTCGGCGACCTCTTCGGCGGCGGTACCGCCGGCGGTGCCGGCACGGCCCAGGGCGGCGGCTTCGGCGGCGGCCTCGGGGACGTGTTCGGCGGCCTGTTCAACCGGGGCGGTACGACGACCCGTACGCAGCCCCGGCGCGGCCAGGACGTCGAGACCGAGGTGACGCTCAAGTTCACCGAGGCGGTGGACGGCGCCACGGTTCCGCTGAAGATGACCAGCCAGGCCCCCTGCAAGGCCTGTTCGGGTACCGGCGACAAGAACGGCACGCCGCGGGTCTGCCCGACCTGCGTCGGCACCGGCCAGGTCTCGCGCGGTGGCGGTGGCGGCTTCTCGCTCACCGACCCCTGCGTGGACTGCAAGGGCCGCGGCCTGATCGCGCAGGATCCCTGCGAGGTCTGCAACGGCAGCGGTCGGGCCCGCTCGGCGCGCACCATGCAGGTGCGCATCCCGGCCGGCGTCACCGACGGCCAGCGCATCCGGCTGCGCGGCAAGGGCGCGCCCGGCGAGCGCGGCGGCCCGGGCGGCGACCTGTACGTGACCGTGCACGTCGACGCCCACCCGGTCTTCGGCCGCAAGGGCGACAACCTCACCGTCGTGGTGCCGGTCTCCTTCACGGAGGCGGCCCTCGGCGGCGAGATCAAGGTCCCGACGCTCGGCGGCCCCCCGGTCACCCTGAAGCTGCCCCCGGGCACGCCCAACGGGCGTACGCTGCGGGCGCGTGGCAAGGGTGCCGTCCGCAAGGACGGTACGCACGGCGATCTGCTGGTCACCGTCGAGGTCGCCGTTCCGGCGGCCACCGAGGGCAAGGCGCTGGACGCCCTGGAGGCGTACCGGGAGGCGACCGCGGACATCGATCCGCGGGCAGAGCTGTTCAAGGCCGCGAAGGGAGTCTGAACCGATGAGCATGGGCGGCATGCGAGGCGGACGGGGTCGCAACCCGTACGAGCTGACGGACGAGTCCCCTGTCTACGTCATCTCGGTGGCGGCCCAGCTCTCCGGCCTGCACCCTCAGACCCTTCGGCAGTACGACCGGCTCGGCCTGGTCTCGCCCGACCGCACGGCCGGGCGAGGCCGCCGGTACTCGGCCCGTGACATCGAGCTGCTGCGCGAGGTCCAGCGCCTGTCGCAGGACGAGGGCATCAACCTCGCGGGCATCAAGCGCATCATCGAACTGGAGAACCAGGTCGCGGCCCTGCAGTCCCGGGTGGCCGAACTGGCCGCGGCCGTCGAGGGCGCCGCGGCGGCCATGCAGCAGCGCGAAGCGGCCGTCCACGCCTCCTACCGGCGGGACCTGGTGCCGTACCAGGACGTGCAGCAGACCTCGGCGCTGGTGGTGTGGCGGCCCGCCAAGCGGCCCGAGTAGCCCGTTCCCGCTACGCCAGCAGGTCGGCGGGCCCCTGCGACACATGGTGCAGGTGCCGGCCCGAGGCGATCATGGCGTGCAGCAGCCGATGGCCCTCGGCCGCGGGCACGAGCCCCTCGGCGCACGCGTCCCGCATCAGGTCGAAGGTCTCCTTCGTGGTGATCCCGCGCCGGCGCGTGAAGTTGCGGGCGGAGCGGTCGTCGGTGATCCAGACGGAGCCGCGGAACTCCCGCCGCCGCGTGATCAGTACGCAGGTCTCGGCCTCCCCGAGATGCCGGGTCGGCGCGTTCGCCGGGCCGCCGAAGACCGCGCGGCGCAGCCGGTCGACCTCCCGGAGCTCGTCCCTCTCGGTGATCTCCACCGGCTCGCCCAGCCAGCCGGCCTCGGCCAGCCCCGCCAGGCGCGGGAGGAACCGCGCGGAGCGGGCCGCCTCGTAGGCGACGGCCTGGGTCCAGCGACCGCGGCCGTCCAGCACCTTCTCCAGCAGCAGCATCCGGTCCACGGCGGCGAAGTTGCACAGGACGGTGTTGTCCGGGAACCACCAGGCGGTCATGGCTGGAAGACCAGGTCCCCTTCTTCGGCGTCCTGTTGATCGGCGCCGTTGCCGGGTGCGGATTCGGGGGCCAGCAGGTCGTGCAGCCGCTCCACGTCGGTGTCCAGCAGCGCGGCCAGCGGGCGCAGCGTCGTCTCGCCCGCCCGGTAGGCCTTGTACAACTCCGAGGCCAGGCGCGGCGGAAAGCGTTCCGCCGAGGCCCGCGCCGCCTGCCGCTGGTACTCGTCACCGGCGCCCGCCAGCAGGTGGCAGGACTCGGTGGTCAGGCCGCGCAGGTGCTTGCGGCGTACGGCGTCGATCAGGCCCAGTTGGTGCAGCCGTGCGGCGAGCGCGCTCGGCGACACCCGGAAGCGGACGACCAGCCGCTCGAAGGCGGTGTCCGTGAGCTCCCCCTCCGCCGCGGCGGCATCCGTCAGCGCCCGGGCGGGCATCAGCAGATGCGAGGCGAAGACATTGGCCCGCACCTCGGCCAGGTCCTTCTGCCGGCCGGGGGCGACGTGGGACTCCACGACGACGCTGCGGGCGTCCTTGGCGAGGATGTGGCAGAGCTCGTGGGCCAGGGTGAAGCGCTGCCGTGTCCACAGGCCGGTGGGCGCGACGAGCACGAGGCGGAAGGTGTCGGTCTGCCACGCGAGCCCGTCCACAGCCTGGGGAAGGCCCGTGATGGCCACGTCGACCCCGAAGTGCTCCTCGACCGCGGCGATCAGCTCGTCGGTCTCCAGCTCCGCCGCCGGCAGCCGTTCCCGCGCCTGCTCCGCCAGCCGCTCGCCCTGCGCCGCGTACCGCTCCAGCGCGGGGTCCGGCTCGGGGACGGCAGGCAACTCCGCTGTCCGGTCGAGGAGTTCCAGCACCTCATAGGCGGCCGCGAAGCGCGCCGTGACCTCCTGTGTGCCGACCGGGTCGGGGGCGCTGTCGCTGCGCGTCCGGGCCGCGAGGGCGGGGCGCAGCGGTTCGTTGCCGGTCAGCAGCCAGTCCACCGTGGTGCCGCCGGCCTCGGCGATGAGCGCCAGGTCGAGCGAGGTGAAGCGGCGCACCCCGCTGAGCGACTTCGACAGCTTGTCGGGCGTGAGCCCGACCGTCCGGGCGAAGGCGGCCTTGGTCATCGCGGCCGCGTCCATCACGGTGCGTACGCGTTCGATGACATGCGGGTCCATGAAAACAGCGTAGGCGGGCCTTGCGATAATCGCAAGACCCGCCTACGTACTGTGCTGCGGTGGTGCTACGGGGCCAGGATCACGGAGGCCCCGCCCGGCGCGGACTCCGTGCCGTCCGCGTCCACGGCGGTCACCCAGTAGTAGTGGGTGGTGCCGCGGGGCGCGGTGGTGTCTGTCCAGGCCGTGCCCGTCACCGGATCCGGCGTCAGGCTCTCGTACCGGCCGGCGGCACGGTCCCAGCGGTAGACGCGGTAACCAGCGGCGCCGGAAACCCCGTCCCAGCCCAGTCGCACGCCGCTGAGCACGTCCTCGGCGGTCAGCCGCACGGGCGAGTCCTCCGGGGTCGCGACGGAGGGCGTCAGGTCGAGTTCGGTGAACTCCACCACGGAGGCCTCCTGTTCCCACAGGAACATGGAGTTGCCCCAGGTGTCCTCGGCGTCGACGAAGTAGCAGCCCCGCTCGCCGTCGGGCAGCCGCTCGGCGAGGTACCCGGTGGCGTCCGGGCCCAGCCACTCGACCGCATGGCCGAAGCAGGTCCACTGCCCGTCGTCCTCGTACAGCTCACCGCTGTAGACCGTGTAACGGGCAAGGTCCGGCTCGGTGTTGGGGTCCCAGTGCAGGCGCACCCCGTACTCCGTCGGTTCGGCGGTCAGTCCGGAGACCAGGGCCGGGGGGACCTCGTCGCCGGGCACGGTGAAGGTGACCTCGTTCGAGGGTGCCGAAGTGAGGCCGTCGGCGCTCTGGGTCACGGCGTAGTGGTAGGTCACGCCGCGTCGCAAGGACATGCTGCTGTCGGTGCAGCTGTACCGGGCCGGGTCGGCGCCGAGGTTGCCCTCGTGATCGATCGTGCAGGTGACGCGGGTCGCGGTGGCCGGGTTCACCGGCGAGGTGGTCGAGCGGTACACCGTGTACGTCCCGACGTCCTGGGCCGCCGGGAGGCTCCACGTCAGCTTGACGCCGAGCAGGTTCACGAGGGGCGTCGCCGCCACGTCATGGGGCGCGACCGGCCGGATCACCAGCGGGGCCGTGCCGGCGGCGGCGGACCTGCCCGACAGGTTGCCGGCGGCGTCGACGGCGTGCACGGCGTACAGGTACGTCGTCCTGGAGGCGGCCGTGGTGTCCGTGTACGAGGCGCCCGACGGGGTGCCGAGCGCGGTCCACGGGCCGGTCGCCGACGTCGCCCGGTACACCTGGTACTTCACCGCGTCCGCGATCGCGTTCCAGGTCAGCGCGTAGCCCCTGCCGTCGGCGGTGGCCGCCACCTTCAGGCCGGTCGGTGTGGCCGGGGCCTGCTCGTCGATCGAGGTGACCGTGACCGCGGCCGACAGCGCCGAGGCGTTGCCCGCCTTGTCGACGGCCGCGACCGCGTAGGAGTACTTGGCGCCGGTGGACGCCGGCAGGTCCCGGTAGGACGTCGAGGTCACCGCCGGCGCGCCGCTGATCCGGACCCAGCTGCCCGAGCCGGTGCGGCGGTAGACGCGGTACCCCGCGAGGTCCATCTCCGCGCCCTTGGTCCACGCGAGCGTGAACGCGTGCCCGGTGGCCGGGGCCTTCAGCCCGGTCGGCGTCAGCGGCCCGGTCTTGTCCACCGACGCCGACGTGCGCGGCGCGTAGGTGAACTTGACGTTCGCGGCGCTCTTGAAAGCGGCGAAGTCGACGCGCAGGGTGTGGCGGCCCTTGGGGACGGTGAGGTTGAGGGTCTTGTTCTGTGTGGTGCTCACGTCCTTCCAGAGGTTGATCTTGAGGCTGGAGTCCAGGTAGACGCGGATGCCGTCGCGGGCCGCGGCGGTGAAGGTGAACGGCCCGCCGGAGCCGAAGTCGCGGGTGAGGCTCCACCGGACGCCGAAGTTGTCGTTGGGGAGTGCGATGCCGGCGGGGTGGCCGGTGCCGTAGTTCTCGTTGATCGAGGCATCGCAGGCGGTCTTCTTGGGGCTGCCCTTGAACGTGGTGTTGGCGTAGTAGGACGCCACCCACACCCCGGTGGAACAGGTGGTGGCGGCGTGGGCGGTGCTCGCGGGCAGTGTCGCGAGGCCCGCGGCCGCCGTGGCGAGGACGAGCGCGGTGGCGGTCGTCCGTATGTGCGTGGTCAAAGATCCCTCCCTGAGGAGCAAAATCCTGACACTCCCGACCCCTTGTGCCCAGGGGTTGTGCATGCCCGTGATCATGCCGTGTCCTGCGACGCCCTGCCCGCCCCGCTTTCCGAACCCCGCGCGCGGCGCCCGAGGCGTGACGCCGAAGGGGTGGCGGGGCGGGCGGGGGAGGCCTGTGGGGGGCGGGACGGGGAAGACGCGGGACATGTCACGTGGAGCGGTGTGGACAGGAGTGGTGACGGGTCTCGCCTTCGGGATGCTGGCCGCGGCGGTGCCGCACGCGCTGGCGTGGAGCTCCGAGGGGCTGGACGTGGCCATGGCGACGGTGGGCCTGTGGGCCGCGTTGCGACTGGCCTCGGACCGTGAGGGGCCCTGGTGGGTCATGGGCGTTCTGGCGCTGGTCCTGGTGAGCCTCGGGGTGGCGGCGTACGGGGTGGAGGAGGTGCCGCGCTACGCGGACCTGGTGCCGGTCCCGGTCGTGGTGGCGCTGCTCGCGGTCGGCGGTGTCGGCTCCGTGTGGGCCCGGCGCCGGGAGGTGACCGTGGCGGGTGCGGCGCTCGGCGCGGGGGCGCTGCTCGCGGCCGCGTGGCTGCCGCTGTGGGCGGCCGTGGCGGTGTGGGGCGCGGCTCAGGCCGGTTCGACGTCGCGGACCTCGCTGCGCACGAGGTAGTCCTCCGGCTGCAGGGGCATCCGCTCGCGCTCGGGGCTGTTCCAGTAGCGGGCGTTGGCGGCCTCGAAGCCGTCCTCGCCCGCGTAGCCGATCAGCCAGACGAACTGGCTGCGCTGCCGGTCCACCCAGGCCTGGCCGATCTCGAAGCCGTGCGCCCGGCGCAGCGGGACGATCTCGGTGTGCCACAGCGCGAGCCAGGCGTCGAGCGCGTCAGGCCTGATGGTGTACGTGCGCAGCTGCAAGGTCCTGGGCATGCGGGACTCCTGGGGGTCAGGGGGCCGCGTGGACGCGGACCTGCTGGGGACGCACGACGCGGTCGCCGACGCGGTAGCCGTGCCGGACCACTTCCGCGACGTCGCCCGCGAGTTCGGGCCGGGGGGCGGGGACGGTGCCGACGGCCTCCTGGTGGCCGGGGTCGAAGCGGCCCGCGGCGACCGGGATGCGGGTCATGCCGTACTTCTCCAGGACGGTGAGGAGTTCGGCGCCGACCGAGTCCGCGAAACCGCCGTCGATGCCGGGGTGGCGGTCGATGCGGTCCAGGAGCAGCACGAGGTCGTACAGCAGCGGCTGCATCAGGCGGCCCTCGGCGGCCTTGCGGGTGTGGTCCAGTTCGGCGCGCAGTTCGTCCAGGCCGCGCCGGCCCTCGCGGTCGTTGAGCAGCCTGCGCCGGAACTGGTCGCCGAGCGCGGCCATTTCCTCCCTGAGCCCGTCCACGGCGTCGGCGACGATCGCGAACGGATCGGGGGAGGGCGCCGGCACCGGTGCCGACGCCTGCGCGGGCACCGGCACCGGCTCGGCGGCGACGGCCTCCGGCGGCATCGGAAGTCCCGGCGGCGCGGGCGGTGCGGGAGGCGTGGGCGGCGTGGGCGGGACCGGGGGTACGGACGGCGGAGTGCTCATGCGGTGCTCCAGGGCTGCTGCTGTCGCTGCGGGTCCCGGGCGTGCCGGGGAAGGGACTTGCGGGTGTGGAACCAGCGGGGCCGGTAGCCGAGCCAGGCGACGAGCGCGGCGGTGACGGCCAGCACCAGCAGGCTGTAGAGACCGGCCTTGCCGTCGCCGACGGCGAACGCCAGCGCCACACCGGCGAGGACGACCAGGAGCATGCCGCCGCGCCAGTTCCAGGTCTTGCGCAGGGCGTCGCGCGCGAGCGCGCCGTAGAACTCCAGCCGTCCCGTCAGTTCCGGGTCGCCGGGGCGGACGGCCAGTCCCTGGTCGACGCAGTGCAGCACCCGCTGCGCGGTCTCCGCGGCCGCGACGACCAGCCGGCGGGTGTACGGGTGGGTGACCATGGCGCCCTCCGCGCGCAGCGACCAGATGCGGGCGATCTGGTTGCGCAGCCCGGCGTGCCCGGGGGAATGACTCAGGGCCGTCTCGTACCAGCTCAGGGCCTCGTCGAAGCGCGAGGCGGCGTACAGCCCGTCGCCGATGGCGATCTCGGTCCCCAGGTCGCCGGGGGCGAGGGTGGCGGCCTTCAGGTACCAGCTCAGCGCGGTGCCGTGGTCGCCGAGGGCGGTGTGGACGGTGCCGACCAGGTAGTGCGTGCCGGCGTCGGCGGGCTCCAGTTCCAGGGCGCGCCGGTGCTCCTGGAGGGCGTCCCGGTACTCGCCGAGGTCGGTGTGGACGGCGCCGAGCAGCCGCCAGGCGAAGGCGTTGCGGTCGTCGTGGTGCACGGCCTGGCGCAGCTCGTAGGCGGCGGCCTGTAGGTCGCCCTCGGTGATGAGCTGCTGGGCGGTGCCGACCCAGTCGCGGACGGTGCCGCCGAGGGTGGGCTGCACCGGTTCCGGCCGGGGCGGCTGCCGCGGCCCGCCCTTCTTGGCCCGGGCGAGCCGCTGGTCGTACAGGGCGCGGGCGGCGGGGTCGGTGAGCGCCTTGCGGGCGTCCAGGACACGCCGCACCTTGTCCTCGGCCTCGCGGCGCTTCTCGGCGGAGGGGGCCTTGCTGGCCTTGCCCGCCCAGGTGCGGTGCTCGCGGTCGAGGTGTTTGCCGATCTCCTGCGGTGTGGCGCTGGTGCTGATCCCGAACTCGGCGTAGTAGTCGGGGACATCGGTCGCGGTCATGGCGCGGCGCCTCCGGCTCCGGTCAGAGGGCGGCGGTACGGGCCACCCGGTCGCTGAGTTCTTCCAGTTGCCCGGTGCCGAGGTTGTCGGGGCGCTCGACCTCGAACTCGCCCAGCCACTCCCCGGAGGTCAGGTCCTTGACCTCGACGTGGATGATGCCGTCGACGTCGTAGGAGTAGAAGACCTCGAAGGGCGCGCCCTTGGGGTACGGCGGGATCTTGAGGGTGCTCTCCCCGACCACCTTCACGTAGTCCAGGTCCTCGCCCTCGCCTTCGGTGACCTGCACCCGCAGCGCGGTCTGGCGCTCCCGGATCGTGTAGAAGGTGTCGCTCTCCTTGGCCGGGACGGTGGTGTTGTGCGTGATGATCACCGCGTTGTACTCGGGGGAGCCGGGGGCGTCGTCGTGCACCGCGACCATGCCCAGCGACTGCGAGGTGACGTCCTTGATGGACCTGACCCTGCCCTTGGTCAGCCGGGCCAGGCCGTCGCCGGGGGCGGACTCCACGTGGGCGCCGCTGCCGATGTACTTCTTGCGTTCCGCGGCCTGTTCGGCGCGCACCTCGGCGTCCAGGGCGATCAGCGCGGCGCCGAGCGCCACCACCTCGTCCTGGTTGACGCCGCGTTCCGCGCTCTTCCCGGACAGCCGCTCGACGAGCGCCGGGACCTGGGGCATCCGCGTGGAGCCGCCGACGAGCAGCACCTTGTCGATGTCACCCCAGGTCAGGCCGGACTCCTCCAGGACGCCCTCGGTGAGGATGCGGGTGCGGTCCAGGAGTTCGGCGGTCAGCTCCTCGAACCGGGCCTGGGTGATGCGGATCTGCTCGTGGCGCCCGCCCGCCGAGAGCACGACCACGGCCTGCGGGGCGTTGGACAGCGTGCGCTTGGCGATCTCCGCCTTGTCCCGCAGCTCGGCGAGGGTAGCGCTGTCGTCGGTGAGGTCGGGGCCGCCGGCCGCCATGAAGGCTCCGTTGAGGTGCTCCATCAGCACCCCGTCCCAGTCGAAGCCGCCGAGGTTGCGGTCGCCGTCGGTCGCGACGACCTCGTAGTCGCCGTCCTCGACCCTCATCACGGTCACGTCGAAGGTGCCGCCGCCCAGGTCGTAGACGAGCACGGTGCCGACGCGCTCGTCGTCGTCCTGGTCGACGCCGTAGGCCAGGGCGGCGGCGGTCGGCTCGTTGACGATCCGCAGCACCTCCAGGCCGGCGATCCGGCCCGCGTCCTGGGTCGCCTTGCGGCGGGCGTCGTCGAAGTACGCGGGGACGGTGATCACGGCGCGCTCCACCGGCTCGCCGAGCATCATCTCGGCGTCCTCCTTGAGCCGCTTGAGGATCAGCGCCGAGATCTCCTCGGGGCGGAAGTGCGTGCCGGACTCGGAGGTGTAGACGGGGTGGGGCTCGCCCATGTAGCGCTTGACGAACTGCACGACGTGGTCGGGGGCGGTCGCCGCGGACCGCTTGGCCTGCGAGCCGACGACGACCGTGTCGCCCTGGAACATCACCACGGACGGGGTGATGTTCTCCCCCTCGCGATTGCGGACGATGGACGCGGTGCCGGTCCGGTCGGCCACCGCCACAGCGGAGTACGTCGTTCCGAGATCGATTCCCACAACCCGTGCCACCCCCGGGCACCTCCCCGTAACTCGTGCCGCCCGAATCTGCCGGAGCGTCAATCATGCAGCATGCAGGGGTGTTCAGGGGATGGGATTGACGGGGTCGGAGGGTCAGGCGCGGCCCATGGCACGGGTCAGCGTGATCTCCACGACGACCCGGTCCGGGTTGGGGGCGGGGGTGCGGCCGTACCGCTCGGCGTACCGGCGCACGGCGTCCGCCACCGCCTCCGGATCGGTGTTGACCCGGGCCACGCCCTCCAGCGTCGCCCACCGCCCCTTGTCCACCTGGCAGACCGCGACCCGGGCGCCCCCGGACCCGGCGGCCAGCACGTGGGCGACCTTGCGGCTCGCCTTGTTGGTGATCACCCGTGCCAGCCCCGCCTCCGGGTCGTACGTCACCCCCACCGGCACGACGTGCGGAGTGCCGTCGGGCCGGTGGGTGGTGAGCGTGCTCATCAGGTACTCCCGCCAGAAGGCGAGGTAGCCGGGATCGGGGTCGCGTGGGTCGAGCGTCATACCGGGAAGGATGTCACCCGGCCGGCGCCAGGGCGATGGAGCCCCACGACGGGAAGGACTCCGTCCCGTCGTCGAGGACGGCGGTCACCTGGTAGACGTGGGTCGTGCCCCGGGCCGGCGTGGTGTCGGTCCAGCTCGACGGCACGGTGGGCAGGGGTGCGGCGTCGAGCTTGACGAAGGCGCGGGTGGTGTAGTCGAAGTCGTACACGTTGTAGCCGGTGATCCGGTCGCACACGGAAGCGTTCGAGCAGTACCAGTCCAGGAGCACCCCGCCCGCGCCCGTCTCCGAAACGCTGTCCAGCCTCACCGCGAGGGTGCCCGGCGCCGGGTACGGGGTGTCCACCATGTCGATCGGCGTGACGTCCAAGGTGGCGGCCACGGTGTCCACCGTCGCGTTGCCCGCGGTGTCGACGGCCACGACCAGGAAGCTCACGGGCCGGCTGCCGAGCGCCTTGACCAGGCGGTAGTGCGTGGTGCCGGCGGCGACCACGGCCGTGGTGTCCTTCTCGAAGTACGGCTCGCCGGTGTAGGCGTTGATCTCCCAGGAGCCGGTGGAGACCTCGTAGTGGTCGAGGTCGGCCGCCGTGCCGGCGTCCCAGTCGAGTTCGACGCCGTACTTCTCGGCCGTGCCGGTGAGGCCGGTGACGGCGGCCGGCGGGCCGGAGGTCTCGGTCAGGGTGACCGAGGGTGCCTGCGACCTGGCGGACTGGTTGCCGGAGGCGTCGACCGCGGTGACCGCGTAGGAGTACGTCCCGGCCGTGCCGCCGGGCAGCTGGTCGTTCAGGAACAGCTCGGTGGACGGGGTGCTGTCCGGGGCGAGCCGGACCCAGGCGCCGTCGGCGCCGGTGCGGCGGTACACGCGGTAGGAGCGCAGGTCGCCCTCCTTGCCGGCGGCCCAGGTCACCTTCACGGCGCCGGTGGACTCGGAGTACGTCGCCCGGACCCCGGTCGGCGCGGCCGGGGCCTTCCGGTCGATGCTGGTGACCGTGACGGGGGCGGAGACGCCGGAGGCGCGGCCCGCCCTGTCGACGGCGGTGACCACGTAGACGTACTTCGCGCCGGTGGCCGGCGGGGTGTCGGTGAATCCGGTCGAGGTCACCGGGCCGGCGCCGCTGATCCGGGTCCAGGTGGTCGCGGTCGGGAACCGGCGGTAGACGCGGTAGCCGGCCAGGTCCATCTCGACGTTCCTGGACCAGGTCAGGCCGGCCCCGCCCGTGCTGCCGGAGTACGTGACGTGCAGGCCGGCCGGCGCCAGCGGCGCGACCTTGTCGACGGAGGCCGAGGTGCGGGGCGCGTAGGCGAACGCGACGTCGGCCTTCCCCCTGAAGGCGGCGAAGTCGACGCGGACGGTGTGCGTGCCCCTGGGGACCGTGAGGTTGACCGTCTTCCGCTGGGTTTTGGTCACGTCCTTCCAGAGGTTGATGTCGAGCTTGCCGTCGAGATAGACGCGGATGCCGTCCTGCGCGGCGGCGCTGAAACCGAACGGGCCGCCGGACCCGAAGTTCCTCGTCAGGGTCCAGCGGACGCCGAAGTTGTCCTTGGGCAGCGTGACCCCGGCGGGGTCGCCCGTGCCGTAGTTCTCGGCGATCTTCGTGTCGCAGACGGTCTTCCTGGGGGTGCCCTTGAAGGTCGTGTTGGCGTAGTAGGACGCCTTCCACGTATGGGCACCGCAGGTGACGGTGGTGGTGGCGGCGTGTGCCGGAACGGCGGCCGCGGTGGTGGCCGTCGCGAGCGCGGCAGCGGCGGTGAAGGCCGCTAAGTGGCGTATGGACATGTCAATGATCCCCTCCCGGTGGAGGATCTTGGCAGAGATAACGGGAGATGCCCAGGCATTTCGGCCTCCGGCGCTGGCATTCATAGACTTGAGTGGAATAGACTCAACTTGTCTCACGCTGAACAAGGCAGCTTCGAAGGGGCTTCAGAAGGAGGAGTACGCGGACGTGGATGCCGAGCTGACCAACAAGAGCCGGGAGGCCGTGGGCGCCGCCAACACCAAGGCGGTGTCGGCGGGACACGCGGACCTGACCCCCGCGCACCTGCTGCTCGCGCTTCTGGAGCAGCCGGAGAACGACAGCGTGCTGGACGTGCTCGCGGCGACCGGGGCCGATGTCGCCGCGGTCCGGTCCGGGGCCGAGCGGCTGCTGGGCGGACTGCCCAGCGTGCAGGGCAGCACCGTGGCGCCCCCGCAGGCGAGCCGCGATCTGCTCGCCGTGATCGCGGACGCCACCACGCGCGCGAAGGAACTCGGGGACGCGTATGTGTCCACCGAGCATCTGCTGATCGGCATCGCCCTCAAGGGCGGGGCCGCCGGCGAGCTCCTGGCGCAGTACGGTGCGACAGGCAAGAAGCTGCAGGACGCGTTCGAGCAGATCAGGGGAGGTCAGCGCGTGACGACACCCGATCCCGAGGGCACGTACAAGGCGCTCGAGAAGTACGGCACCGATTTCACCGCCGCGGCCCGCGAGGGCAAGCTCGACCCGGTCATCGGCCGGGACAACGAGATCCGGCGTGTGGTGCAGGTGCTGTCGCGGCGCACGAAGAACAACCCGGTCCTCATCGGCGAGCCCGGCGTCGGCAAGACGGCGGTCGTCGAGGGCCTGGCCCAGCGCATCGTCAAGGGCGACGTGCCCGAGAGCCTGCGCAACAAGCGCCTGGTCGCCCTGGACCTCGGCGCCATGGTCGCCGGCGCGAAGTACCGCGGCGAGTTCGAGGAGCGGCTGAAGGCGGTGCTGGCGGAGATCAAGGCCAGCGACGGCCGGATCGTCACCTTCATCGACGAGCTGCACACCGTCGTCGGCGCCGGCGCGGGCGGCGACTCCGCCATGGACGCGGGCAACATGCTCAAGCCGATGCTGGCCCGCGGCGAGCTGCGGATGGTCGGCGCGACCACGCTGGACGAGTACCGCGAGCGCATCGAGAAGGACCCCGCCCTGGAGCGCCGCTTCCAGCAGGTGCTGGTCGCCGAGCCCAGCGTCGAGGACACCATCGCGATCCTGCGTGGGCTCAAGGGCCGCTACGAGGCGCACCACAAGGTGCAGATCGCCGACGCCGCCCTGGTCGCCTCCGCCACCCTGTCCGACCGCTACATCACCGCGCGCTTCCTGCCCGACAAGGCCATCGACCTGGTGGACGAGGCCGCCTCGCGGCTGCGCATGGAGATCGACTCCTCCCCCGTCGAGATCGACGAACTGCAGCGCTCCGTCGACCGGCTCCGCATGGAGGAGATGGCGCTGGAGAAGGAGACCGACCCCGCCTCCAAGCAGCGGCTGGAGAAGCTGCGCAAGGACCTCGCCGACAAGGACGAGGAGTTGCGCGGCCTGACCGCCCGCTGGGAGAAGGAGAAGGAGGGCCTGAACCGGGTCGGTGAGCTCAAGGAGCGCCTGGACGACCTGACCACCCGCATCGAGCGCGCCCAGCGCGACGGCGACTTCGAGGCCGCGTCCAAGCTGATGTACGGCGAGAAGCCGAAGCTGGAGGCGGAGCTCGCCGAGGCCACCGAAGCGGAAGAGGTGGCCAAGCGCGGCACCATGGTCAAGGAGGAGGTCGGCCCCGACGACGTCGCCGATGTGGTCGCCGCCTGGACCGGCATCCCGGCGGGCCGCCTGCTGGAGGGCGAGACCCAGAAGCTGCTGCGCATGGAGGACGAGCTCGGCAAGCGGCTGATCGGCCAGACCGAGGCCGTGCGCTCGGTCTCCGACGCCGTGCGCCGCTCGCGCTCCGGCATCGCCGACCCGGACCGCCCCACCGGCTCCTTCCTCTTCCTCGGCCCGACCGGCGTCGGCAAGACCGAGCTGGCCAAGGCGCTCGCTGACTTCCTCTTCGACGACGAGCGGGCCATGGTCCGCATCGACATGAGCGAGTACGGCGAGAAGCACTCCGTCGCCCGCCTGGTCGGCGCGCCTCCCGGCTACGTCGGCTACGAGGAGGGCGGCCAGCTGACCGAGGCCGTGCGCCGCCGCCCGTACACGGTGGTGCTGCTGGACGAGGTGGAGAAGGCGCATCCCGAGGTCTTCGACGTCCTGCTCCAGGTGCTCGACGACGGCAGGCTCACCGACGGCCAGGGCCGCACCGTCGACTTCCGCAACACCATCCTCGTCCTCACCTCCAACCTGGGCAGCCAGTACCTGGTCGACCCGGTGCTGGGGGACGACGAGAAGAAGGAGAGCGTCCTGGAGACGGTCCGCGCGTCCTTCAAGCCGGAGTTCCTGAACCGGCTGGACGACATCGTCGTCTTCACCGCTCTCGGCAAGGAGGAGCTGCGCCGCATCGCCCGGCTGCAGACCGACCGCCTGGCCCTGCGGCTGCGCGACCGCCGGATCGGCCTCGACATCACCGACGAGGCGCTGGACTGGCTGGCCGAGGAGGGCAACGACCCGGCGTACGGCGCCCGCCCGCTGCGCCGCCTGGTGCAGACCGCCATCGGCGACCAGCTGGCCCGCGAGATCCTGGCCGGCGAGCTCAGGGACGGCGACACCGTGCGGGTCGACCGGGTCGGTGACCAGCTGCTGGTGGGGACGGCCACCGGCAAGACCCTCTGAGTCCGGCGACGCGTCGCCGGACAGACGGGCCGCGCTTGCACAGCGCGGCCCGCCGTGAGGGAGGATGGGGTTATCCGTACGAAGGGAACTCCAAGGTGAGCATCGACCCGTCCTCGATTCCGAATTTCGGGGGCCAGCCGGACCCCCAGCCCGGCCCTGCCGGGAACGTGGTCATTCCTGACCAGGATCTGGTCAAGCAGCTGCTGGAGCAGATGGAGCTCAAGTACGTCGTCGACGAGGAAGGCGACCTCGCCGCGCCGTGGGAGGAGTTCCGCACCTACTTCATGTTCCGCGGGGAGGAGGACCAACAGATCTTCGCGGTCCGCACCTTCTACGACCGCCCGTACAGCATTGAGGACAAGCCCCAGCTGCACGAGGCGCTCGACGACTGGAACCGCCGCACCCTGTGGCCGAAGGTCTACACGCACACCCACGACGACGGCACGGTCCGCCTGATCGGCGAGGCCCAGATGCTGATCGGTCTCGGCGTCGGCCTGGAGCACTTCGTCTCCAGCACCGTCAGCTGGGTGCGCGCGTCCATCGAGTTCGAGAAGTGGATCCTCGAGGCTCTGGGACTGGAGAAGGACGCCGACTCCGCCGACGGCGAGGGTGACGACGGCGACGGCGCCGCCCACGACTGACGCAGCGGCCCCGCGGGGCGCACGCCGGCCGGCGTCCCGTGGCAGAACGGCAGCCCGGCCCCTCCCGACCGCCTCCGGCGGCCGTGGCGGGGCCGGGCTGCCGTCATTCGGGCATGCCGGTCGGCACGCGCGGGTCAGCCGGCGAACGCCTTGCGGAGGCGGGCGGCCGCGTCGGTGAGGACGTCGTCGCGTTTGCAGAAGGCGAAGCGGACCTGGCTGCGGCCGGCGTCGGGGTCGTCGTAGAAGACGGAGTTGGGGACGGCGACGACGCCGCAGCGTTCGGGGAGGGCCCGGCAGAAGGCGAGGGCGTCCTTCTCGCCGAAGGGCGTGATGTCGGTGGTGATGAAGTACGTGCCCTGCGGCTGGTGGACCTCGAATCCGGCGGCGCGCAGGCCGTCGGCGAGCAGGTCGCGCTTGCGCCGCAGGCCGTCGCGGAAGTCCCGGAAGTAGGCGTCGGGCAGGGCGAGGGCCTCGGCGACGGCGTACTGGAACGGGCCGGAGGCCACGTACGTGAGGTACTGCTTGGCCGCGCGGACCGCGCTGACCAGGGGCGGGGCGGCGGTGACCCAGCCGACCTTCCAGCCGGTGAAGGAGAAGGTCTTGCCGGCACTGGAGATGGTGACGACGCGCTCGCGCAGCTCCGGGAAGCGGTCGGCGAGGGCGGCGAGCGGGATGTGCTCGGCGTCGTAGGTCAGGTGCTCGTAGACCTCGTCGGTGACGACCAGCAGGTCGTGCTCGACGACGAGTTCCGCGATCGCGGTCAGTTCCTCGCGGCTGAGCACCGTGCCGGTCGGGTTGTGCGGGCTGTTGAGCAGCAGCAGCCGGGTGCGGGGGGTGATCGCGGCACGCAGCGCGTCGAGGTCGGGGCGGAAGCCGGGGGCGCGCAGGGTGAGGGGGACGCGGACGGCCCCGGCCATGGCGATGCAGGCGGCGTACGAGTCGTAGAAGGGCTCGAAGGCGATCACCTCGTCGCCCGGCTCCAGCAGGCCGAGCATGGCGGCGGCGATGCCCTCGGTGGCGCCGGCGGTGACCAGTACCTCGGTGTCCGGGTCGTAGCCCAGGCCGTGGAAGCGCGCCTGGTGGGCGGCGACGGCCTGCCGCAGCTCGGGCACGCCGGGGCCGGGCGGGTACTGGTTGCCGCGGCCGTCGCGCAGTGCCCGGACGGCGGCCTCGCGGACCTCCTCGGGCCCGTCGGTGTCGGGGAATCCCTGGCCGAGGTTGATCGCGCCGGTGCGGGCGGCGAGGGCCGACATCTCGGCGAAGATGGTGGTGCCGAACTCCGCGAGGGCGCGGTTGAGCGGGGGTCGCGAGGAGGTCATGCCCGCCATCCTCCGCCGAACCTCTGGACTTCCTCAACTGACGTTCGGGGATGAGCACCTGCGCCGGTGTTCGGAGCATCGCCCCTGAGCAGGGGAAAGGGCGTCGACGACTGTCATTATCTGTCGTCGCTGGCTACCGTCGGACGGCCCAGGGACGGCCCCGCGGCGGTTCTCAACTTGCACGACGCCACCCGCTTTGAGGAGTTCGGGCCGGAGCTGGAGCGACCTGCGGGAACCCACGTTTGGTGAGGAATTCTGGCCTGCCTGTAGCCGGGGTGATGCGCTCCAGTCCGGCGTCGTTGATGTCAGACTTCGATGTCAGGTGCGCGCGAGGCACGCTTCCGACGGCGCCTGATCAGGTCGCCAATCAACAGAGCGCTCCAGAAGACTGCGAAGACTGCGGCCGGGACCCGAACATAGATTGAGCTCCCGCTGCTTGCAGCAGTCCAGACCCATACGACTATCACCAGCAGCGTGTACCCCGGGCTCTCAACCAAGGTTTGTCTCTTGGCCACCGCTCCCCAATCTCATCAGCGAACCGCATCCGATCAATGCTGAGGCCATGAGCACCAGTTTGGAAGACTGAGGCTCCGGATAGCCCCTGAGCTGCACCGACGTGGACCTGGACGAACGCCGGATGCTGTCCGTGGTTCCCCGCCATTCCCCGCTTGGCCCCGTCGTATCTGGCACGGCTGTGGCACGTCGACGCGAACCGGCACCCGTCTGACGCGCAGCGCCCCGGCAGATAGCCCGCGAAACGCGTCATGCATCATTCTTCGGGCAGCGCTGGACGGCGCGGCGGAACGAAGGACCAGAACATGCCCGATCGACTCGGACCCCTTGCGTTCACGGACGGGGAGTGGGTGATCGGTGATCCCGCTGGGGACCATGTAAGGCTGAGGGGGGACGGTTTCTCGCAATGGGTGGAGGGCGTCGAGGCTCAGCAGATTCCGTGGGCGCGCGTGATGGACATCGCGCTCGACGTCCAGCCTCACCGGCGCGACCACTCGAAGAGGCTGCGGAAGGTTGCGGTGATCCTGTCTTGGCTTGGCCAGCCGACCGAGCACGTGGGGCTCCCCGCTTCCATCGGGGGGCTTGCGCGCTGTCCCTATGAAGAGTGGAGCGCGAACTTCACCCACCATGCCTACCGGTACCCCCGGCGTGAGATCACCGCAGCTTGCAAGCTACTCGACGAGGTATCGACCAGCGGCCGAGTCGCGCAGCTCGGCGACCCCGAGTGGCTCACCGCAGTCATCCAAAAGCTGAGCGGCCACCGGTACGGCTCACGCGCACTCTTCCCCCGCAAGCGAGCAATCCGAGAGGTCCTGGAAGCGGGCCCGGACCGCCGCCTGTGACCGTCGTTTACTCGCAGCCCAACCATTCCGGCGTCGCCGAGGTCGACGGCTGTGCTGACGGCGTGGATTTCGACGTTGGTGGGGCCGAACTCGGTGTCGAAGTCGTTGCGGTCGGATCTATTGGTGGCGGCGATGCGCCGGGCTTCGGCGATGTGGGCGTGGGTGGCGGAGCGGTCTCCCTCGCGGGCGCTGATGACGGCCATGACCAAGTGCATGGCGCCTGGGAGCGACCTTTCCTCCGGGGGGCTGGCGTCTGCCTGGCTGCGAGGTGTCAGCACGTTGATCGCCGACATGGCGGCTTGTCGGCCTGGTCCGGGCGCTGTTGCCTTATGAAGGCGTGAGCCAGGCGGAAGAGACCCGCAACGACTTCCAGCGGTTGGCCGGCGCGTTCGGCTGCCTGGAGTGCTCGGTCGGCGGCGACCCATGCGGCGTCCGGCTCGTCCTGGCGCACGAAGCTCGCCGCGGCTACCTGGTAGGTCCGCGCCAGTAGGGCATGGAGCTCTGCGCGCTCGGCTTCGGGACCGTGGCGTACGGCGGCTTCGAGTTGCGGCAGCACCTTGGAGAGCCGGTCGCTCAGTGCCGCGTAGCTCGCCGCATGGGCGAGGTCCCACAGCTCGTCGACGTGCCGGTGGAAGTCGTCGAGCGAGGGCTCCGGGCAAGCCGTGATCTGCCCGAAGAGGCTTCCCAGCGTGGGGTGTCCGGTCAGCGCGACGCGCAGCGGGTCGAGGTCGTTGCTCGGCGGCTCCTGCTCAGGCTCGGGTTCGGGCGCGATCTCGGCGCGGGACGTGCCACTGCCCGACTCCGTGGCGGCTACTCTCCGCGCGCACATGGACGCCTGCAGGTCCGCAGAGATCACGCTGCCGTGGGACGTGCCGGAGGGACCGAAGGTGTCCGCCCGCCTGATCTTCACGGCTGAGCAGGGCGGCATGGTGTGGCGCAGCAACTTCAACGGCAAGGAGTGGAAGCCCGCCCTGGCGGTCGCCGGCCTCATCCCGGAAGCGGATCAGAACGGCAAGTGCGACTCGGCACGCGAACACGGGATGCACGCCCTGAGGCACTTCTACGCCTCGGCGCTGCTGGACGCGGGGGAGAACATCAAGGCCGTCAGCGAGTACACGGGCCATGCCGATCCGGCGATGACGCTGCGGGTGTACGCCACCTGGTGCCCGACAGCCGAGAGCGTGCCCGTAGAGCTATCGGTACCGTTTTTCAGCGCATGGCCCGGGAAGATCACGGCCCACACGCGGCCAGGCAGGACTCCGACGGCCTCTGGTCTGTCCATCTGTACATGTCAGGGGCCCTTCCTCCGTGAGAAGGCTCTGAACTTCCTCAACTCTGCTTTCGGCCGCGAGGGGCAGGGGCATCACCGTGGCACAACGGAAAGCAAGGAAAGCGGGGGGTGGTACCGATGGGACCTCTTGTCATTCTGCTGATCCTCCTCGGGTTCGGCGTGGTGCTGGTACTGGCGATAGCGGCCGCGCGGAACGCGCATCGCGGGGGCGGCGGACGCCGGCACCGCCACGGCTCGACGGCCGCCGACGCCGGCGGTGCGGGGGTCGCCGCCTGGTGGGCGGGGGACAGCGGCTCGTCGTCGCACGGGGGAGGCGGCGGCCACCACGGCGGGGACCACGGGGGCGGTCACCATTCGTGCGGCGGCGGCGGTCACTCCTCCTGCGGCGGGGGGAGTTCCTGCGGCGGGGGCGGTGGCTGCGGCGGCGGAAGCTGACGATACGAAATTGCGCATTGCCCGTGCCGAATCGCATATGCGCCCGGTGGGTTACTCGCCCGCCTGGCGCATTTGTGGTGAACACCTGAACCCCTACGCGCCCTTGGGGATGTAAAGCGGGTGGAGATGGGTAAAAACGCTGAAGACGGCGCGCCTTTCATGATTGCGTATTCTCCGACCCCTGCGTGGGCGCAAGCCGGCGGGCGATTTCCCCACAGGCGCGGGTCGTCCCGTCTTCTTCCGTGTGAATTTTCTCCATCCTGGCCTGCTCCCCCTGCCCCCCGCACCTGGTTCCCACCCCTTCCCTCTTCCCCCTTCCCTGCTTGCTCGCGATGTGCCTGCGGAGCCGACTCCATGCTCACCACCCTTCAGACCGCCTACACCGACACCCGCGCCGGGGACCTGGCCTGGTGTCTGGGAAAGGAAGAGCTGCCGGCGCTGGCCGTGCTCGACCGTGAACTCCCGGGCATCGGGACGGCGGTCGCCGCGCCCGCGGTCCAGGTCCAGATGCGGCTGCTCGGGGCGTCCCACCAGGTCGTCCTGGACTCGCCGAACGGCCGGTGCTCGGAGACCGTGGCCTGCATGCCCGGCAGCAGCACGCCGCTGCCCTTCGGGGTGGCCAGACGGGTGTCCGGCTGGGACTACGAGTTCGCGGCACGGATCGAGACGCTGACGCGGGGCGGGTTCGCCGGTCGGGCACAGGAGTTGCTCGCACTTGTGGCCGATCACCCCAATGGCCTCGCCGGAACGTTCCCCGGCGATCCGCACGCGTTCACCGCGATGCTCGTGCAGTACAGCGGCGGAAGCGTGCTGTGGCGCACGTGGCACGCGTATCCCCAGGAAGGACGGCTGGTCGCCACCCGGTCGCGGCTGAGCGCGCAGACGTGAGCGTGGGTACGGCGGGCGACCTCCGGGGCGTCAACGCGCCGCCGGGTGCCACTGGTCGCACCCCTGTGGGTGACATGTGAGGCCGCAAACGTGACATAGCGTTCAGACATGATCGACCAGTCGACCTCCACCGCGGCCGGGTCACGGGCCCCGGCGGGACACCCGGGCCGGCTCCGGCTGCCCGTCCCGGCGGGGCGGGCACGGGCGCTGGTGCTCGCCGCGGTCTTCGTCTGCGCCGCCTGCGGGCTGGTGTACGAGCTCGAACTGGTCGCCCTCGCCTCGTACCTGGTGGGCGACTCCGTCACCCAGGCGTCCGTCGTGTTGTCGGTCATGGTCTTCGCCATGGGCGTCGGCTCGCTGCTCGCCAAGCGGCTCAACTGCGCGGCGGCGGTCGGTTTCGCCGCGGTGGAGATCCTGCTGGCGCTGGTCGGCGGCCTGTCGGTGATGGGGCTGTACGCCAGTTTCGCCTGGTGCGGCCAGTCCCGTGCGGCCATGGTGGGCTTCGCGTTCGCGATCGGGGTGCTGATCGGGGCCGAGGTCCCGCTGCTGATGACGCTGATCCAGCGGATCCGCCGGCAGGACGCGGGCGGGGCCGTCGCCGACCTGTTCGCGGCGGACTACGTGGGCGCCCTGGTCGGCGGGCTGGCCTTCCCCTTCCTCCTGCTGCCCGCGCTGGGCCAGTTGACCGGGGCGCTGCTCACGGGCGCGGTCAACGCGGTCGCGGGCGGCCTCATCGTGCTGTGGCTCTTCCGCGCCGACGTCACCGCCCGGGCACGTACCCGGCTGCTCGTCGCCAACGCCGCCGTGCTGGCGGTGTTGGCCGGCGCGGCCTGGGCGGCCGGACCCTTCGAGCGGGCGGCACGGGAGGCGGTGTACGGCGGCCATGTGCGGCTGGCCGAGCGGACCGCGGTCCAGGAGGTCGTGGTGACCGGCTCCCCGCTGCGGCTCTACCTCGACGGACGGCTGCGCGTGTCCGGCCGCGACGAGTACCGCTGTCACGAGGCACTGGTCCACCCCGCGATGGCCGGCCCGCACGGCCGCGTCCTCGTCCTCGGCGGGGGCGACGGCCTCGCGCTGCGGGAGGTGCTGCGCTACCCCGACGTCCGCTCGGTGACGCTGGTCGACCTCGACGCCGAACTCGTCGCCCTGGCCCGCACCGACCCGGAGCTCTCCCGGCTGAACCGGCACGCCTACCGCGACCCCCGGGTGCGTGTGCGGACCGGGGACGCCTTCGAGTGGCTGCGCCGGGCGGGCCCGGGTGCGGGGCCGTCGCGGAGGTACGACGTCGTGCTGGTCGACCTGCCCGACCCGGACCTCTCGCGCAGCGCGAAGCTCTACTCGCAGGAGTTCTACGGGCTGGCCGAACGCGTGCTGGCCCCGGACGGGCGGCTCGCCGTGCACGCGGGCGCGCTCGGGGCGTCGCCGAGCGGCTTCTGGACCGTGGACGCCACCGTGCGCGCCGCGGGGCTGCGCACCGCCGACTACTGGATCGGCGCGGGCCACCGGGGCGGTGACCGGGGCTTCGTCCTCGCCGCCCGGCACCACGCCCCGCCGCTGCGCCTGGCGGCGGACGCTCCCCGTCTGCGCTCGCTGTCCCCCGCGTCGCTCGCGGCGGCCGAGCGCAGGGCGGACGCGTCCGCCGTGCGGGACCTGCCTCCTTCCACGCTGATGCACCCGCGGACGGGCTGAGCGGACCCGGTGGGCGCCATCCGGGGGCGCGAACCAGGGCCGATCGCCCACCGGATCGCGCCGGGGGCGATTAGGCTCGCCCGCATGGAGCCGCATGAGGTGTTCGTTCCGTTTCCGGCCGAAACCATTCGCCAGGCGCTCGCCGACCTGGAACGCGTCGCCCGCTGCGTTCCCGGCCTCCAGCGCGACGCCGGCGCCGCGGAGGGCCTCGCCGGCCGCCTGAGGCTTCGTATCGGCGGCTCGACGATCACCTATCGCGGCACCCTCCGGCTGGCCCCGCGCGGCGGCGGCCTGTCCGTGGAGGGCGAGGCGGTGGAGGCGCGCGGCGCCGGCACGGTCAAGCTGGCGCTGGAGGTCGGCGTGGACGCCGTGTCGGGCGGGACGCTGCTGACCTTCACCGGCGGGGCGCAGGCCGACGGCCGGCTCGCGGAGTACGACGACGCCGTCGCGGCGGCCGCGGGCGTACGGCTGCTGGACCGGTTCGCCGCCGCCCTCACCTCCGACCTGGAACCGGCCGGGGAGGGCATCGAGGAGATCGCCGGCCTGGTGGACCTCGCCGAGGAGGACCTGCCCGCGCAGGTCGACGAGTTCACCGTGCACGACGTGCACGACGTGCACGAGACCCGCGACGCCCGCGGCCCGGAGACCGGGGAACCCGGCGAACTCGCCGATCACCTCTCCGGCGACCTGGACGCCGTGGACGACGACCTCGCGGACGACGACCTCGCGGACGACCTCGACGAGGACGAGGACATCGACGGCATCGGACCCATCGGCCGGGTCCCGGACGTCCCCGAGGACCCCGCGGGGATCGACCTGCCGGCCGAGGCCGCCTACGCCCGCCGCACCCTCATCGGCCGCAGCGCCGAGGAGGTCGACCACGCCCCGCCGCGCGGCCGGTACGCCCCCGTGCCCGCCCCGCAGAACGGTTCGGCCACGGCCTCGCTGCGCCGCTACGCCCCGGCAGCGGCGGCGCTGCTGCTGTCGGCGGTGGTCGCGGGGCGCGTACTGAGGCGCCGCAGGCGGTCGTTCCCGTAGGGTCGGGTCCGTGGCCACGGACCAGACCCATGACGGGCGAATCGACGAGCAGGCAGTCCAACTCGAGGCCGGGCAGGCGCGGCTGACGATCCACCCGGATCGCGGCTGCCGCGTCGCCTCGCTGACCGTCGGCGGCGTGGAGCTGCTGCGGCAGGGCGAGAAGTTCGGGTCCTTCCCGATGGTGCCGTGGTGCGGCCGCACCCGGGACGGGCAGTTCCGCAACGGCGGCGTCCTGCACCAGCTGCCGCGCGACGCCGGGCCCCACGCGATCCACGGCACCGGCCGGCACACCGCCTGGCAGCAGGCGCCGGGCGCCACCGCGAGCGAGGCCAGCTTCTACTACGACCTCGCCGAGCCCTGGCCGTACAAGGGCCGGGTCACCCAGCGCTTCGCGCTCGCCGAGGACCACGCCGAGCTCACCATGAGCGTGGAGACCACCGGCGACTCCTTCCCCGCCCAGGCCGGCTGGCACCCCTGGTTCCTGCGCAACCTCGGCCGCGGCGGCCAGGACGCCGAGATCGCCTTCTCGCCGGGCTGGATGGAGCTGCGCGGCGAGGACCACCTGCCCACCGGGCAGCGGGTCGACCCGACGCCGCGCCCGTGGGACGACTGCTTCGGCATGCCGGACGGTGTGGACGTCACCCTGACCTGGCCGGGTGAGCTGCTGCTGCGGGTGACCAGCCCCGCGCCGTGGGTGGTCCTGTACGACGAGCAGCCGGAGGCGGTCTGCGTCGAACCGCAGTCCGGCCCGCCCAACGGCCTCAACACCGACCCGCGGCTGGTCACCCCGATCGAGCCGCTGGAGATGCGCGCGACCTGGGCCTGGGAACGGCTCGGATAGGCTCGCGACCATGAGTGACGCGCGTGAAGCCCTGCTGCGGCAGATCAAGGACAAGGCCGTGGTGCACGGCAAGGTGACCCTGTCGTCGGGCATCGAGGCCGACTACTACATCGACCTGCGCCGGATCACGCTGGACGCCGAGGCGGCCCCGCTGGTCGGCCAGGTCATGCTGGACACCACCGCGGACCTGGACTTCGACGCCGTCGGCGGGCTCACCCTGGGCGCCGACCCGGTCGCCACCTCGATGCTGCACGCCGCCGCCGCGCGCGGCCGGAAGCTGGACGCGTTCGTCGTCCGCAAGGCGCAGAAGGCGCACGGCATGCAGCGCCGGATCGAGGGCCCGGACATCGCGGGCCGCCGGGTGCTGGTCGTCGAGGACACCTCCACCACCGGCGGTTCCCCGCTGACCGCCGTGGAGGCCGCCCGCGAGGCCGGTGCCGAGGTGGTCGCCGTCGCCGTGATCGTCGAGCGCGGCGCCGCGCCGGCCATCGCGGAGGCGGGCCTCCCGTACCTCCAGGCCTTCGGGCTGGAGGACCTGGACCTCGCCTGACTCCCGTCCTGAGCTGGGGTTTTCATCAGGGGTCGGACGTTTCACGTGAAACGGCCGACCCCTGACGTATGTCCACGGTGCGCATAGTGTGGAGCTGATGCGGTCGTCTGCCAAGATGGGGACGACGATGACGTCGATCCCAGGTCAGGGTCACTCACCGAACAACCCGCACATCACAAGGAGCGGACACAATGCCCATCGCAACCCCCGAGATCTACAGCGAGATGCTCGACCGGGCGAAGGCAGGCAGGTTCGCCTACCCGGCCATCAACGTGACCTCGACCCAGACCCTGCACGCCGCGCTGCGCGGCTTCGCGGAGGCGGAGAGCGACGGCATCGTCCAGATCTCGACGGGCGGCGCCGAGTTCCTCGGTGGCCAGTACAACAAGGACATGGTCACCGGCTCGGTCGCGCTCGCGGAGTTCGCGCACATCGTCGCCGAGAAGTACCCGGTCAACGTCGCGCTGCACACCGACCACTGCCCGAAGGACAAGCTCGACGGCTATGTGCGCCCGCTGCTGAAGCTCTCCCAGGAGCGCGTGGCCGCCGGCCGCAACCCGCTGTTCCAGTCACACATGTGGGACGGCTCCGCCGAGACCCTCGACCACAACCTCGCCATCGCGCAGGAGCTGCTGGCCGAGGCCGCCAAGGCGAGGATCATCCTCGAGGTGGAGATCACCCCCACCGGCGGTGAGGAGGACGGTGTCTCCCACGAGATCAACGACGAGCTGTACACCACCGTCGAGGACGCGCTGCGCACCGCCGAGGCGCTCGGCCTGGGCGAGAAGGGCCGCTACCTGCTCGCCGCCTCCTTCGGCAACGTCCACGGCGTCTACAAGCCGGGCAACGTCGTGCTCCGCCCCGAGCTGCTGAAGGACCTCCAGGCGGGCGTGGGCGCCAAGTACGGCAAGCAGGAGCCGTTCTGGTTCGTCTTCCACGGCGGCTCCGGCTCCACCAAGCAGGAGATCGCCACGGCGCTGGAGAACGGCGTCGTCAAGATGAACATCGACACCGACACGCAGTACGCCTTCACGCGCCCGGTCGTGGAGCACATGTTCCGCAATTACGACGGTGTGCTGAAGGTCGACGGCGAGGTCGGCAGCAAGAAGCAGTACGACCCGCGCACCTGGGGCAAGTCGGCCGAGGCCGGCATGGCCGCCCGTGTCGTCGAGGCCTGCGGCGACCTGCGTTCCGCGGGCACCCGCATGAAGTAGCCGTCGCCCGCGCGAACGGCACCGGCACCGGGCCCGGCCCCTCCAGGTGGAGGGGCCGGGCCCCGGCCATACTGGGGCCCATGGCCATTCACGAGAACCTGCTCGGGGGACCGCCCCCGACCAACCTGCCCGACGACCCCGAGCCGCGCGAGCTGCTCGCCTCCGGAGCGGCCGCCGCGGACGTCGCCGCGAAGTACCCGGCGTCCTCCCTGGCCTGGGCGGAACTGGCGGACGACGCCTACGCCGGCGGCCGGGTCGTCGAGTCGTACGCCTACGCGCGCACCGGATACCACCGCGGTCTGGACGCGCTGCGCCGCAACGGCTGGAAGGGCCACGGCCCGGTGCCCTGGGAGCACGAGCCCAACCGCGGTTTCCTGCGCGCTCTGCACGCACTGGCGCGGGCCGCCCAGTCGATCGGCGAGAAGGAGGAGTACGAGCGCTGCTCCACCTTCCTGCGCGACTCCTCCCCGACCGCCGCGGACACCCTGGGCTGACGCCCGCGGGGCCCGGAACGGCCGACCTCGGACCATCGCGGCTGGTGGGAGGGGCTTGCCGGACCGGGCCCCGACCACGGATGATGCGCGATGGGTCCGGCACCCGTGTGAGCGCGGACCCGAGGGGACCGGGGCCCGCCGCCGGACGGCGGGGGGCAGACCGCTACCCGGTAGCTCGTATTCACGGAGACACCGATGTCCCACCACCCCGATGCTTCCCAGGCGGCCGCCGAGGCCCCGCACCTGGACTTCGAGGGCACCACCCCGTACGAGGACTACGTCCAGGCGGACGTCCTCACCCACCTTCAGCACCCCCGCTCCGACGACCCCGGCGAGATGGTCTTCCTGGTGACCACCCAGGTCATGGAGCTGTGGTTCACCGTCATCGTGCACGAGTGGGAGACCGCCTCCCGGGCGCTGGCGGCCGACGACCTGCCGACGGCGATGGCCGCGCTGAAGCGCAGCACGTATGAACTGCAGTCGCTGAACGCCTCGTGGGAGCCGATCGCGCACCTCACGCCGGCGCAGTTCAACGCCTACCGAGCCGCGCTCGGCGAGGGTTCCGGTTTCCAGTCGGCGATGTACCGGCGCATGGAGTTCCTGCTCGGCGAGAAGTCGGCCTCGATGCTGGTGCCGCACCGCGGCTCGCCGCGCGTCCACGCCGAACTGGAGAAGGCGCTCCACGAGCCGAGCCTGTACGACGAGGTGCTGCGCCTGCTGGCGCGGCGCGGGTACGCGATCCCGGCGCGGGACGACCTGTCCCAGCGGTACGAGGGCGATCCGGCCGTCGAGCGGGCCTGGCAGGAGATCTACTCCGGTGACCAGGACGCGGAGCTGGTGCGGCTCGGCGAGGCGCTGACCGAGGTCGCCGAACTGGTGTGGCGCTGGCGCAACGACCATCTGGTCGCCACCCGCCGCGCGATGGGTGCCAAGACCGGCACGGGCGGCTCCGCCGGGGTCGCCTGGCTGGAGAAGCGCGCCGGCAAGAACGTGTTCCCCGAGCTCTGGACGGCCCGCAGCCATGTCTGACACCACGAACCACCCCGACTCCGGCTCCGAGTCCCCCGCGGCCAGGGCGCTGCGCCTGGACACCGGCGACGAACTGGCCAAGGTCCGCGACCGCTTCGTGCTGGACGACGTGGTCTACCTGGACGGCAACTCGCTGGGCGCGCTGCCCGCCGGGGTGCAGGACCGCATCGCGGACGTCATCGCGCGCGAGTGGGGCTCCCTGCGCATCCGTTCGTGGACCGAGAGCGGCTGGTGGACCGCGCCCGAGCGGATCGGCGACCGCGTCGGCGCGCTGATCGGCGCCGCGCCCGGCCAGGTCGTGGTCGGCGACTCCACCAGCGTCAACGTCTTCAAGGCCGTCGTGGGTGCCGTCCGGATGGCGCAGCAGGCCGATCCGGGCCGCACCGAGGTGCTGGTCGACGCCACCACGTTCCCCACCGACGGGTACATCGCCGAGTCCGCCGCCCGGATGACCGGCTGCTCGATCCGCGCGGTCGACCCGGCCGGACTCGCCGCCGCGGCCGGCCCGCAGACCGCGGTCGCGCTGGTCAACCACGTCGACTACCGCACCGGCCGGCTGAACGACCTGCCGGGCACCACCGCCGCCGTCCACGCGGCCGGCGCGCTGGTGGTCTGGGACCTGTGCCACACGGCAGGGGCGCTGCCCGTGGGACTGGACGAGCACGGTGTGGACCTGGCGGTCGGCTGCACCTACAAGTACCTCAACGGCGGCCCGGGCGCGCCGGCGTACCTGTACGTCCGCCGTGACCTGCAGCCGCGCTTCGACTCGCCGCTGCCGGGCTGGAACTCCCACCGCGACCCGTTCGCGATGGAGGCCGCCTACCGGCCTGCCGACGGCAGCCCCCGCGGCCGGGTCGGGACCCCCGAGATCCTGTCGCTGCTGGCGCTGGACACGGCCCTCGACGTCTGGGACGGCGTGTCCCTGGACTCCGTGCGGGCCAAGAGCCTGGCCCTGACCGACTTCTTCCTGGAGTGCGTGGCCGGGTACGTCCCGGCGGGCCTGGTCACCCCGGTGACCCCGGCCGCGCACGCCGAGCGCGGCAGCCAGGTCGCCCTGCGCTGCGCCGACGCGGGCGCGGTGATGGGGCAACTGATCGGCCGGGGCGTGGTGGGGGACTTCCGGGAGCCGGATATCCTCCGCTTCGGATTCACCCCGCTGTACACGAGGTTCGCGGACGCGGAGCGCGCGGCCCGGGTCCTCGCCGAGGTCCTCGAAGGAAGCCGGTAAGCATGCACGACCCCACCCCGTTCCCCGCCTCCGCCGGCCGACCGGAGGTGGCCTCCGGGCCGAGCGGCACCACCGCGGCCGGCGGCGCCGGGGCGGGGGAGGCGGCCGCGCTGCGGGACGCCGCCGAGGAGGCGTCGGCGCTGGGGCACGCCCCCGTGGCGCCCGACGCCACCGCCGCGTACGGCGAACACCCCGACCAGGTCGTCGACTTCTACCGCCCGGGCGACGCCGCGCAGGGCCGCCCGGGGCCGCTCGTGGTGTTCTTCCACGGCGGCGCCTGGCGTGCCGCGTACGACCGTCGTCACGTCTCGCCGCTCGCGGCGTTCCTGGCGCGGCGCGGCTTCGCGGTGGCCTCGGTGGAGTACCGCCGGGGCAACGGCGGTCCGGTGGCGGGGCGCTGGCCGGACACTTTCGACGACGTGGCCGCGGCCGTGGACGCCGTGCCGGGACTGGCCGTGGCCGCCCTGGGCGCACCGGCCGTGGACGCCCGGCGGATCGTGCTGGCCGGGCACTCCGCGGGCGGTCACCTCGCGTTGTGGGCGGCGGCACGGCACGTGCTGCCGCCGCGGTCGCGCTGGTACCGTCCGGCGCCCGCTCCGCTGCGCGGGGTGGTCGCGCTGGCGCCGCTGGCGGACTTCGCGACGGCGGTGGAACTGGACGTCTGCTCCGGCGCGGTCACCGAACTGCTCGGCGGCGCCGAGCAGCTGGCGCTGCGCGGCCCGGAGACCGACCCGGCCGCGCTGCTGCCCACGGGCATCCCGGTGACCGTCGTGCAGGGCAGCGCCGACACCGTGGTGCCGTCCCTGGTGGCGGAGGCGTTCGTGACCGCGACGGCGAAGGCGGGCGAGGAGGCACAGCTGACGCTGCTGGCGGATGTGGGCCACTTCCCGGTCATCGACCCCGACGCCGACGCGGCGGCCGTGGTCGCCGAGGAGATCGCGCAACTGGCCTGGTGACGCCCGTGTCGTACTTGAGACGGATGCCCGGACGTCATCTTCTGCGGTGACGACGGCGGACGCAGCGATCCCTACGGTGAGAGCGTGACCGAGACGAGCCAGACCACGCTGCGGACCGAGCTCCGCATGGCCCGCGGCGCCCTGAGCGGACTGCGGCAGGACCTGATAACCGACGCCTTCGCCTTCGACCCGATGGCACCGCTCCGTGACGGGCACCCCCTGCTCAGCCTGGTGCCGCGCCGGCTGCGGGTGTACGCCCGCTGGCTGCCGCACGCCGTGCTGACCGGCTTCGCGTTCCTGCTGACGCTGGTGGCGGCGGAGAGCAACGGCGGCCTCGGCGGTTTCCTGGCCGCCCTGCTCGCCGGTGTGCCGTTGCTGACGACGATGTTCCGGCCGGTCGGCGCCTGGTGGCTGTCGCTCGGGGCCGCGGTCGTGACGGGGCTGCTGTTCACCGACGGCTGGTCGTCCACCGCGCCGTGGACGGACGCCGGTTTCGTCTCGCACCTGACGGTGCTGGCGGTGGTCGCGGCGCGCTCCCGGGCCCGGGTGGCCGTCGAGATGTGGCTGCTCACCGCCGTGCTGGCACTGGCCTTCAGCTCCCTGGGGGGCTGGTACGGGGCCGACCCGTTCATCATGATCTTCCTGTCCGGCGTCCTGCTGTTCGTCGTGGCGGCGGTGCGCGGGCTGCGCGACTCCAAGAAGAAGGTGGCCGCGCAGGTCGCCGTCACCGAGGTCGAGCGCACCCGTCGCACGCTGCTGGAGGAGCGCACGACCATCGCCCGCGAACTGCACGACGTCGTCGCCCACCACATGTCGGTGATCGCCATCCAGGCGGAGGCCGCCCCCTACCGCGTCGAGAACCCGCCCGAGGCGCTGACCCAGAGCTTCGCGATCATCCGCGAGAACGCCGTCATCGCCCTGACCGAGCTGCGCCGGGTGCTGGGCGTCGTACGGGCGGAGGACTACGAGGCGCCCGACGCCCCGCAGCCGACGCTGGGCGATCTGGACCGGCTGATCGCCAATGTGCGCGAGGCGGGGCTCGGCGTGGACAAGACGGTGACCGGCGCGGTGCGCGAACTGCCGCAGGGCGTCGAGCTGTCGGCGTACCGGATCATCCAGGAGGCGCTGAGCAACACCCTGCGGCACGCACCGGGCGCCTCGGCCCGGGTGGAGATCTCCTACGTCCTCGGCGGCCTCGGCCTGCGCGTCGTCAACGGGCCGCCGCGCGGCCTGGCGAAACCGTCACCCGGGGCCGGACACGGCATCACCGGCATGCGGGAGCGGGTGACGATGCTCGGCGGCGAGATGACCGACGGGACCACCGAGGACGGCGGTTACGAGGTCGCGGTCTTCATCCCCGTCGTCGCGGACCGGTCATGAGCGCCACGACGATCCGGGTGCTGGTCGCGGACGACCAGATGATGGTCCGCGAGGGCTTCTCGGTGCTGCTCAACGCACAGCCGGACATCGAGGTGGTCGGTGAGGCGGTCGACGGCCGGCAGGCGGTCGAGCAGGTCGCGGCGCTGCGGCCGGACGTGGTCCTGATGGACATCCGCATGCCCGAGATGAACGGCCTGGAGGCGACCCGCGAGATCGTCGCCGCGGACGCCGACGCCAAGGTGCTCGTGCTGACCACCTTCGACCTGGACGAGTACGTCTACCAGGCGCTGCGGGCTGGCGCGTCGGGCTTCCTGCTCAAGGACGCCTCCGCGCGCCAGCTCGCCGACGGGGTGCGGATCGTCGCCGCGGGGGACGCGCTGCTGGCCCCGGCGGTCACCAGGCGGCTGATCACCGAGTTCAACCGGCTCGGCACGCCGCGGCCGCCGACCCAGGAACGGGTCGGGGACCTCACGGAGCGTGAGACGGAGGTGCTGGTGCTGGTCGCCCAGGGACTGTCCAACGGGGAGATCGCCGAGCACCTGGTGGTCGCGGAGTCGACGGTGAAGACCCACGTGAGCCGCGTGCTGGTGAAGCTCGGGCTGCGCGACCGGACGCAGGCGGCGGTCTTCGCGTACGAGGCGCGGCTGGTCACCCCTGGCGGCTGACGGGACGGAGGGTAGTCTCCGCACATGAGCAGCCCTGCGACCGCCTTCGATCCCTGGTCGGCCGAGTTCGTGGCCGACCCCTACCCGGCGTACTCCCGGCTTCGGGCAGAGGGCCGCGCGCACTGGTTCGAGCCCAGCAGCCAGTGGCTGATCCCGCACTACGCGGACGTCAGCGCCCTGCTGCGGGACCGCCGCCTCGGCCGAACCTACCTGCACCGCTTCAGCCACGAGGACTTCGGGCGCACCCCGCCGCCGCCCGAGCACGAGCCCTTCACCGTGCTCAACGGCAACGGCCTGCTGGACCTGGAGGCCCCGGACCACACCCGCATCCGGCGACTGGTCTCCAAGGCCTTCACCCCGCGGACGGTCGAGCGGCTCACCCCGACCGTCCAGCGGCTGGCCGGAGAACTCGTGGAGCGGCTGGTCGCGGAGGGCGGCGGCGACCTGATCGCCGCCGTCGCCGAGCCGCTGCCGGTCGCGGTCATCGCCGAGATGCTCGGGATACCGGCCGGCGACCGGCACCTGCTGCGGCCGTGGTCGGCGGACATCGTCGGGATGTTCGAGCTCAACCCGACCGAGGAGGCGGCGCGGCGGGCGGTCCGGGCGAGCGTGGAGTTCTCCGAGTACCTGCGCGAGCTGATCGCCGAGCGGCGCAAGGCGCCCGGCGAGGACCTGATCAGCGCCCTGATCGCGGCGCACGACGAGGGCGACCGGCTCAGCGAGCAGGAGATGGTCTCCACCTGCGTGCTGCTGCTGAACGCCGGGCACGAGGCGACCGTCAACACCACCGGGAACGGCTGGTGGACGCTGTTCCGGCACCCCGACCAGCTGGCGGCGCTGCGTGCGGCACCTGAGGAACTGCTGCCGACGGCGATCGAGGAACTGCTGCGCTTCGACACGCCGTTGCAGATGTTCGAGCGGTGGGTGCTGGACGACATCGAGGTCGGCGGCACCGTGATCCCGCGCGGCAGCGAGGTGGCCCTGCTGTTCGGCTCCGCCAACCGCGACCCCGAGCGGTTCGCCGACCCCGACCGCCTGGACCTCACGCGGCCTGACAATCCGCACATCACCTTCGGCGCGGGCATCCACTACTGCCTCGGCGCGCCGCTGGCCCGCATCGAACTCGCCGCGTCCTTCTCGGCTCTGCTGCGGGCCGCGCCGCGCCTGGAACTGGTGGCGGAGCCGAGCTGGAACGAGGGGTACGTCATCCGGGGCCTGCGGGAACTGCGCGTCAGCTGCTGAACGTCGGCGCGCCCCGGCCGCCCGGTCCTCCGGGGCGGCGGGGGCGCTTCGTCGCGGGGACGTCACGCGACGAGGTCCCGGCGGCGCAGGGCCGCGAGGCCGCCGGTGCCCAGGGCGAGCGCGAGCACGGTGAGGAGCACCAGCGGGCCGGGGGTGACCTCCGCGGACGGTGCCTTCGGCAGGTGCGTGAAGACCGACAGGTCCATCACCCAGGGCGAGAGCTTCAGCGCCGGTCCGTACAGCCCGATCCCCAGGGTCAGCGAGGCCACGCCCCAACTCGCCACAGCGGCCTTGGGGACGGCGCCGTACAGCAGGAGCGCGACCGCCGCCACGCACCACACCGCGGGCAGCTGCACCAGGGCCGCGCCCGTCAGCCGCACCATCTGGTGCCCCGTGCCCCCGGTCGTCGCCCCGTAACCGAGGCCCATGGCGAGCCCGGACACCAGCAGGAGCAGCACGGACCCGCCCGCGGCGAGCAGCGTGTGGCTCATGGCCCAGCGGACCCGGCCGACACCGGTGGCGAGGACGGGTTCGGCGCGGCCGGAGTTCTCCTCGCCCTGGAGCCGCAGCACGGCCTGGACGGCGTAGAGCGCCGCGATCATGCCCATCACGCCGCTCATCGAGGCGAGATAGGAGTCGACGAGGCCCGACGCGCCGCCCATGTCCCTGATGACGTCCGCGAGCCGGTCGTTGCCGCGCACGAGGCCGGTGGCCCCGTCGGCGAGGGCGCCCAGCGTGGCGCCGCCCACGGCGAAGCCGAACGCCCAGCCCCCCAGGGAACCGCGCTGCAGCCGCCAGGCCAGGCCCTGCGCGCCGCGCAGCCGGGGACCGGCCGCGGCGGGTCCGGGACGGGACGGGATCAGGGAGGCGTCGATGTCCCGCCGGGCGACCAGGGCGTACGCGAGGGCGACGAGCCCGGCGACCCATAGGGCGAACAGCGCCGGCACCCACCAGCGTTCGTCGCCGTAGGGCCGTATGTTCTCGGCCCAGCCGAGCGGCGAGAGCCAGGTCAGCGTGCCGGAGCCGCCGTCGCCGGCGGCGCGCAGCAGGAAGGCGAGGCCGAGCACGGCGCCGCCGATGCCCCGGGCGGCACGGGCGCTCTCGGTGAGCTGCGCGGCGACCGCGCCGACGGCGGCGAAGGCGCAGCCCACGCCCGCGAAGGCACAGCCGAAGGCCACGGCCCCGAGCGCGCCGTGCCCGAGCAGCCCGAGCGTGACGAGGACGCCGAGCGCGACGGAGGCCCCGAAACCGGTGGCCAGGGCCGCGGCCAGCGGCGCCCGGCGGCCGACGGCGCCCGCGCCGACGAGTTCCAGCCGGCCGGCCTCCTCTTCCTCGCGGGTGTGCCGGACGACCAGGAGCACGGCCATCAGCCCGGCCGCGGCGGCACCGAAGGCCATCGTGCGCCAGGCCGTCAGCCCGCCGATGCCGGTGTCGAAGACGGGTCCGTACAGCGCGCGGAGCGAGGCGTTGCCCGCGGCGCTCGCGGCCACCTCGGCACGCTTGGCGGCAGTGTCGTACAGCGAACCGAAGGCGGAGGCGCTGGAGGCGACGAGCAGGGCGATCGGCACCGCCCACGCCGGGATCATGATCCGGTCGCGGCGGAGCGCGAGGCGGGTGAGCACCGCGGTGCCGGCGAGCGTGTCCGGCCGGTTCACCGCGCCGCCTCCGTCACGCCGGCGGTGTCGTCGTCCGCGGCGGCGTCGCTGTCCGTCTCGTAGTGCCGCAGGAACAGTTCTTCCAGCGTGGGCGGCGTGCTGGTCAGGCTGCGGACCCCGGCCTCGCTCAACCGCCTCAGCACCGCGTTCAGTTCCCCGGCGTCGACCTGGAGCTTCACGCGACTGCCCTGGATGTCCAGGTCGTGCACGCCGGGCAGGCCGGCCAGGGCGTCGGCCGGCCCGGCGAGCTCGGCGGTGACCGACGTGCGGGTGAGGTGCCGCAACTCGGCCAGGCTCCCGGTCTCGACGGTGCGTCCCTTGCGGATGATGCTCACCCGGTCGCACAGCGCCTCGACCTCGCTGAGGATGTGACTGGACAGCAGCACTGTGCGCCCGCGGTCGCGCTCCTCCCGGACGCACTCCCGGAAGGCCTCCTCCATCAGCGGGTCCAGCCCCGAGGTGGGCTCGTCGAGTATCAGCAGCTCGACATCGGAGGCGAACGCGGCGACGAGCGCGACCTTCTGCCGGTTGCCCTTCGAGTAGGCGCGGCCCTTCTTCGCCGGGTCCAGCTCGAAACGCTCCAGCAGCCGGCGCCTGCGCGCCTCGTCCAGCCCGCCGCGCAGCCGCCCGAGCAGGTCGATGACCTCGCCGCCGCTGAGGTTGCGCCAGAGCGTGACGTCACCGGGGACGTAGGCCAGGCGCCGGTGCAGCGCGACCGCGTCCCGCCACGGGTCCCCGCCGAGCAACCGGGCGGCACCGCCGTCCGCGCGGAGCAGCCCCAGCAGGACGCGGATGGTCGTGGACTTCCCCGCCCCGTTGGGCCCGAGGAAGCCGTGCACCTCACCGGTCTCGACGGCCAGGTCCAGGCCGTCCAGTGCGTGCGTGCGGCCGAAGGACTTGTGGAGTCCGGCCACACTGATTGCCTTCGTCATGGTTCTGAACGTACAGTACATTCACAAATTTGTGAAGTTAAGGAACTGTATAAACTTCGGACGGGAGGCGATAGTGGTGGCAGAGCGATCCTTCGAGCCGATGACGTTCGTCGAGCGGTTCGCGGCGGAACTGGTCGAGGCCGGCATGCAGCGCATGGCCGCCCGCGTCTTCGCGGCGCTGCTCGCCTCCGACACCGGGATGCTCAGCGCCGCCGAGCTGGCCGAACGCCTGCAGGCCAGCCCCGCCGCGATCTCCGGCGCGGTCCGCTACCTCTCACAGGTCGGCATGCTGACCCGCGAACGCGAGCCCGGCTCCCGGCGCGAGCGCTACCGGGTGCACAGCGACCAGTGGTACGAGACCTTCACCCGCCGCGACCGCATCCTCGCCCGCTGGGAGGGCGCCCTCCGCGACGGCATCGAGGAGGCCGGCCCCGACACTCCCGCGGGCCGCCGCATCGCCGAGACCGCCGCGTTCTTCGACTTCCTCCAGAAGGAGATCGTCGACCTCATGGACCGCTGGCGCGAGCACAAGTCCGAACTCCGCGAGAACGGCCTCCTCTAGCCCCTGCCTCCCCGTCGCGAGTGAGCCGGAGGCGAACCGAGCCCCTTAAAAAGACCGCGGCACCGTCAGCCGCCAGGCCGCCGGCATCACCGTCCAGGTGCGGCGGCGGACCGGGCCCGCATTCGCCGCGTCCGCGGTGTAGCGGAAGTCCCGTCCGGAGACGGTGACCGTGCGGGCGTGCACCGGCGCGGCGGTCGCGGCGCCGTCGCGGCGTACCAGGACCTCGGCCAGGCCGGGGGCGGCCATGGAGACCGACACCTCCTCGACGCCGTCGTCCAGGTCGGCCAGGACGACCCCGTCGGCCTCGACGCGCAGCCGCTGGACGCCGCGCATGGCCAGGCCCGCGGGGTGCCCGTGCAGGCTGAACGTGCGGGCCAGTGAGCGGGCCCGCCGCTCGACGGGCATCAGCCACGCCGGGGTCGCGGAGGAGATGCGCAGGGCGCCCAGCACGATGCCGCCGCTGTCGTCGAGCAGGAGGTCCAGTTCCCGTTCGGCCCCGTCGAGCACCGCCCGCGCCGCGTTCACCGCACCGCCGGGGACGCCCAGCGCCCGGGCCAGCGCGGTGCTCCGCCCGACCGGGACCAGTCCGACCACCGCCTCGCCCAGCGCCCGCGCCCCGTACAGCGCCCGTACGGTGCGCAGCAGCGCCGCGTCGTCGCCCACCACGACCGGGCGCCGCCGTCCCCGGTGCTCCAGCGCCCGTACCGCCTCTTCCTCGGACTCCGGAAGTGCGATCTTCACGGAGAGCGATCCCCCGCACAGCACATCCTTCGCGATGCGTACGGATTCGCCGTCCATGACACGGGCGGCAGGGTCGATGACCACGAGCAGGGGCTGCCCGACCGGTCGCTGAGCCGACACCTTGGTCCTTCCTCAGGTAACATCTCGGTGCAAGAGCCCCTTGCGCTGCCTTGCGCCAGGGGCTTCGTCTATTCCGGGGCACCGGTCCGACCGCTCTCCCCGCCATGGGGAGCCACGTTGGACATGCCCCGCCCGGAAGGGGTGTACGCCTGTGCCCGCACTTGTGCTGCTCGGTGCTCAGTGGGGTGACGAGGGCAAGGGGAAGGCCACCGACCTGCTCGGTGGTTCCGTGGACTACGTGGTGCGCTACCAGGGCGGCAACAACGCCGGCCACACGGTGGTCGTCGGTGACCAGAAGTACGCGTTGCACCTTCTGCCCTCCGGAATCCTCTCGCCCGGGTGCACCCCCGTGATCGGCAACGGCGTCGTCGTCGACCCGGCCGTCCTGCTCTCCGAGCTGAGCGGGCTGAACGAGCGCGGCGTCGACACGTCCAAGCTCGTCATCAGCGGGAACGCCCACCTGATCACGCCGTACCACCAGACCCTGGACAAGGTGACGGAACGCTTCCTCGGCAAGCGCAGGATCGGCACCACCGGCCGCGGCATCGGCCCGGCGTACGCCGACAAGATCAACCGCGTGGGCATCCGGGTGCAGGACCTCTTCGACGAGTCGATCCTGCGGCAGAAGGTCGAGGCCGCGCTCCACGACAAGAACCAGGTCCTGGTCAAGATCTTCAACCGCCGGGCGATCAGCATCGACCAGGTCGTCGAGGAGTACCTGGGCTACGCCGAGCAGATCAAGGACTACGTCGCGGACACGACGTTCCTCCTCAACTCCGCCCTCGACGAGGGCAAGGTCGTGCTCCTGGAGGGCGGCCAGGGCACCCTGCTGGACGTCGACCACGGCACGTACCCCTTCGTGACGTCCTCCAACCCGACCGCGGGCGGCGCCTGCACGGGCTCGGGCATCGGCCCCACCAAGATCAGCCGGGTCATCGGCATCCTGAAGGCGTACACCACCCGCGTCGGCGCCGGCCCCTTCCCGACCGAGCTGTTCGACGAGGACGGCGACGCGCTGCGGCGCATCGGTGGTGAGCGGGGCGTCACCACCGGCCGTGACCGCCGTTGCGGCTGGTTCGACGCGGTCATCGCCCGGTACGCGACCCGGGTCAACGGCCTGACCGACTTCTTCCTCACCAAGCTCGACGTGCTGACCGGCTGGGAGCGCATCCCGGTCTGCGTCGCCTACGAGATCGACGGCAAGCGCGTCGAGGAACTGCCGTTCAGCCAGACCGACTTCCACCACGCGAAGCCGATCTACGAGACGCTGCCCGGCTGGAGCGAGGACATCACCCAGGCCAAGACCTTCGCCGACCTGCCGAAGAACGCGCAGGCGTACGTGAAGGCGCTGGAGGAGATGTCGGGCGCCCCGATCTCCGCCATCGGCGTCGGTCCCGGCCGGACCGAGACGATCGAGATCAACTCGTTCCTGTAGCCGCACCTGACGGAGAAGGGGCGGGCGTGCCGTACAAGCTGTCGGCGTGCCCGCCCACCGTCATACAGGGTGCCAATGGGAGGTCGCCCGGGCGTCTGCTTAGCCTTGGGGCCATGACCCCTCCTTACGCAGACCCCGGGACCGGCGCCGCCGTGAAGGCCGCCGACCGCGCGCACGTCTTCCACTCCTGGTCGGCGCAGGACCTGATCGACCCGCTGGCGGTCGCCGGGGCGGAGGGCGCGTACTTCTGGGACTACGACGGCAACCGCTACCTGGACTTCACCAGTGGCCTGGTGTTCACCAACATCGGGTACCAGCACCCCGCGGTCGTCGCAGCGATCCAGGAGCAGGCCGCGAAGCTCGTCACGTTCGCGCCCGCGTTCGCCGTGGAGTCGCGCTCGGAGGCCGCCCGGCTGATCGCCGAGCGCACCCCCGGCGACCTGAACAAGATCTTCTTCACCAACGGCGGCGCCGAGGCCGTCGAGAACGCCGTACGGATGGCCCGGCTGCACACCGGCCGCCCCAAGGTGCTCTCCGCCTACCGCTCGTACCACGGCGCCACCTCCGCCGCGATCAACCTGACCGGCGACCCGCGCCGCTGGCCGTCCGACAACGGCTCGGCCGGCGTCGTCCACTTCTGGGCGCCGTTCCTCTACCGCTCGCCGTTCCACTCGGAGACCGAGGAGCAGGAGCGCGACCGCGCGCTGCAGCACCTGGAGGACACGATCGTCTTCGAGGGACCGCAGTCCGTCGCGGCGATCGTGCTGGAGACCGTGCCGGGGACGGCGGGCGTCATGGTGCCGCCGCCGGGCTACCTGGCGGGTGTCCGCGCGATCTGCGACCGCTACGGCATCGTCCTGGTCCTGGACGAGGTCATGGCGGGCTTCGGCCGCACCGGCAGCTGGTTCGCCGCGGAGCAGTTCGACGTCGTCCCCGACCTGCTGACCTTCGCCAAGGGCGTGAACTCCGGTTACGTGCCGCTCGGCGGTGTCGCCATCAGCGAGGAGATCGCCGCGACCTTCGCCACCCGGCCCTACCCCGGCGGGCTCACCTACTCCGGCCACCCGCTGGCCTGCGCCGCGGCCGTCGCCACGATCGGGGTGATGGAGGACGAGGGGGTCGTCGGCCGGGCCGCCGAGCTCGGCGAGCACACCCTCGGCCCCGGGCTGCGCGAGCTGGCCGAGCGCCACCCGTCGGTGGGCGAGGTGCGGGGCCTGGGCGCCTTCTGGGCGCTGGAGCTGGTCCGCGACCGGGAGACCCGTGAGCCGCTGGTCTCCTACAACGCCTCGGGCGAGGCCAACGCCCCCATGGCGGCGTTCGCGGCGGCCTGCAGGAAGAGCGGGCTGTGGCCGTTCGTGAACATGAACCGCACCCATGTGGTGCCCGCCTGCAACATCACCGAGGCCGAGGCCAAGGAGGGCCTCGCGCTGCTCGACGCGGCCCTGTCCGTCGCCGACGAGCACACGCGCTGAACCCACCGGCCGCGCGTGACCCGTGCCACAGGCGCGGGCCACCCGCGGCCGGCCCTCGCATAGGGTGAGGCGCATCCAGGCGCACGCACATCCGAGGGAGGCACCGGGCATGCGGGATGGTGCAGATGCAGGCGGTCCCGTCAGACGGAGCAGTCTGCGCCAGCAGATCGCCGACGCACTGCGCGACGAGGTGCTCACCGGCCGCATGGTCGCCGGACGCCACTTCACCGTGAAGGAGATCGCCGAGCTGTACGGGGTCTCCGCGACACCCGTGCGCGAGGCGCTGGTCGACCTCGCCGCGCAGGGGCTGCTGGAGGTCGAGCACCATCGCGGCTTCCAGGTCCGCCGCTTCACCGACTCCGAGTTCCGCTCCATGGTGGGGGCCCGCACCCTGGTCGTGGAGGGCATCTTCCGCCGGATCGCCGCACGCGGCATGCGCGAGGTCGAACCCGCCGCGCTCGCCTCCGTCCGACGCCGTGCCGAGGCCGCCGCGCCGGCCGCCCGCGCCGGTGAGCTGGACGTGCTCATCGGCCACGACATCCGCTTCTGGCGCGAGCTGACCGCGCTGGCCGGCAACGCCCACGTGGCCGATTTCCTTGACCGCATCCGCATGCAGACCTGGGCGTACGAGGTGCCCTTCCTGCGTGCCCGCGCCTCCCTGGAGGGGGTGTGCTGGGCGGACCACGTGGAGCTGGTGGGTGCCGTGGAGAAGCGCGATCCGGAGACCGCCCAGCGGATCATGGAGGAATTCAACGACCACTCTCTCGGGCTGATGCGTCGGCCCCCCGGGCCCTAGCCCACTACGCTGGCCCGACCACGCACGGAAGGACTTGGAGCGCCTGTGGCCTGCGACTTGTGGCTGGTTCCCCTGGTGGACGTGCTCTGCCACAGCCCCGACAACCCGTTCGCCGAGGAAATCGCCCGCTACGACAAGGCGCTGAGCGACGCCGGTCTGCCGCCGGTACCCGTGTACAGCTACATGCCGGGCCTGTCAGGCGACGTCGCGCCGGTCGCCGGGTTCGACTACGACGCACTGCACTTCCTGCGCCGGGCGTACCTGCTGCACATCCAGGGCCTGGCCGTCACCCCGGTCGACGAACTCGGCGGGGACTACGAGCAGTTGCTGGAGATGTTCGAGACCACCGCCCAGCAGTCGCACCTGGTGTGGCACTACGACCACGCCGGCGCGTACGTGCCGCTGGACTTCCCCTTCCCGCTGGTCAACGACGAACTGCTGGAGGGCGGCGGCCCGCTGGGCTCGGCCCACGGGCTGCTGCGCGAGCTGGACTTCGTCGCGCCCGTCATCGGCATCGACCCGCTCAACCCGCCGCCCCCGCCGGTGCCGCCGGCCGGGCCCACCGATCTGGAGGAGCCGGCCGCCGCGCCCGCCCCCGACGACGGCAGCCCCTTCGGGCGGGAACGGCACGTGTGGCTGGGGCTGCACGCGGCGGCCACCCGCTCGCTCGGCCAGGGCTCGATGATCGTCTTCAGCTAGCGTCCCCCAGGGCGCTGTTCAGCCCGCGCGGGGCCCCTCCGGGGGCCGCTGGCGCGGCATGTTCGGCCGGCCGCCCGGCAGCAGCGGGAACCGCCCGCCGGTGCCGGGCGCACCGCCCTCCGGGCTGCGTGCGCCCCCTCCCCAGGTCAGGGACTGCGTACGCAACGGGGCGCCACCGGCCCGGAAGTCCAGCATCCAGTCCGCGGTCTCGGACCGTACGAGCTCCGAGACGTCCTCGGAGAACCGGCGCAGCACCGTCAGGCAGCGTTCGGCCGCCTCGGCCGCGGTGCCCTCGGTGGGGCCGAGCACCTCGCGCACGGACTCCGACGCCCAGTCGTAGCGCAGCGCCTCCAGGCGGCGCTGCACGGCCTGGGCGGTGGCCACGTCCCGCATCCACCCGGCGGTCAGGCCGAGATGGCGGTCCAGGCCGACGCAGACGACGGCCAGCAGCAGCGCGGCGTAGGCCCAGCGGTCGCGCACCCCCGCGCCGGTCACGGCGAGCACGGCGCCGGAGGTCGCGGCCAGCGCGGCGGCGATCCGCAGCCCCCTGGCCCACAGCCGCTTGCGCACGCGGTCGGCGAGGTACCACTCCACGGTGCGCACCGCCTCCGCCTCGGCCCAGCGGTAGAGCTCCTCCAGCCGCTCCGCCGGCTCGCCCCAGTCGCCCAGCGGGAACGAGGGCGCCCGCAGGTCCTCCCGCTGCCGGTGGAGCGCCCGCCGTTTCGGTTCCTCCCGAGGTACCTCCTCGGGATACATGTCCGGCTGGCTCACCTGCACGCTCCCTCGCGACTTCGATGACGGAGCCCCCTTCTTACCGCCGAACGGCTGAGCTTGCGAAGTGGATGAGGGTAATTCCGCCCTTACGAGGTGCTTGATCAGGTATGGGACCCCGCAGGCAGCACCCGATCGAGTGACGCCGCCGGTGCCGGGTGACGGGCCCGGCGCGCGACCGGCGCCGGGAGGGGTACGGGAGGGGCACGGGAGGAGCCGGTACCCAGCCGATACCCTTGGCGCCGTGAACGTCCTTGTCATCGGCGGCGGTGCCCGCGAACATGCCCTGTGCCGCGCTCTGTCCCTCGACCCCGACGTGGTGGCGCTGCACTGCGCCCCCGGGAACGCCGGCATCGCCGAGGTGGCCCGGCTGCACGCGGTGGACCCCCTGGACGGGGAGGCCGTCGCGGAGCTCGCCGTCCGGCTGGAGGCCGACCTCGTGATCGTCGGCCCCGAGGCCCCGCTCGTGGCCGGGGTCGCGGACGCGGTGCGCGCCCGGGGCATCGACACCTTCGGCCCGTCGCGGGAGGCGGCCGCCCTGGAGGGCTCCAAGGCGTTCGCCAAGGACGTGATGGCCACGGCCGCGGTGCCCACCGCGCGCGCGTACGTGTGCACCACCCCCGCCGAGGTGGACGAGGCGCTGGACGCCTTCGGCGCCCCGTACGTCGTCAAGGACGACGGCCTGGCCGCGGGCAAGGGCGTCGTGGTGACCGACGACCTGGAGGCGGCGCGGGCACACGCCAACGCCTGTGAGCGGGTGGTGATCGAGGAGTTCCTCGACGGCCCGGAGGTCTCGCTCTTCGCCGTCACCGACGGCGAGACCGTCGTCCCACTGCAGCCCGCGCAGGACTTCAAGCGCGCCCACGACGGGGACGAGGGCCCCAACACCGGCGGCATGGGCGCGTACAGCCCGCTGCCGTGGGCCGATCCCCGGCTGGTCGAGGAGGTGGAGCGCACGGTGCTCCAGCCGACCGTCGACGAACTGCGCCGCCGTGGCACCCCCTTCTCCGGGCTGCTCTACGCGGGCCTGGCCATCACCTCGCGCGGAGTGCGGGTCATCGAGTTCAACGCGCGCTTCGGCGACCCGGAGACCCAGGTCGTGCTGGCCCGGCTCAAGACCCCGCTGGCAGGGCTGCTGCGCGCGGCGGCGAGCGGCCGGCTGGCCGCCTTCCCGGCGCTGCGCTGGAGCGAGGGCGCGGCCGTGACGGTCGTGGTGGCGTCCGAGAACTACCCCGGCACACCGCGCACCGGCGACCCGATCACCGGCCTGGACGAAGTGGCCGCCGAGGACGAGCACGCCTACGTGCTGCACGCCGGCACCAAGGCGGACGCCGACGGCCGGGTGGTGAGCGCCGGAGGCCGCGTCCTGTCGGTCACGGCGACCGGGCCGGATCTCGCCAAGGCCCGCGACCGCGCGTACCGGGCGGTGGCCCGGATCGGGCTGAAGGGCTCGCACCACCGTTCGGATATCGCGGAAAAGGCCGCCAGGGGCTGAACCCTGGGCAAGGCCACTCCAAGGGGTGATGGCTTGGCCATCCTGCTGACGTGAGCCCGGGGCCCAACTAGGGTGCCGCGCAAGCGCACTGCGAGAACACACCACCGCCGCACAATCGGCCCTACCGGCATTGCGGTGTCGGTGTGCGGTGCGACAGTGGGGGCATGCAGTCGCGTCAGCAGCTTGGGGGTGAGCACACCGTTGGCCGGGGAAGCAGGTGAAGGAGTCGCGCGAGCACGCGCGCTGGCCGTGCTGCGGATTCGCAGTACCGCGCTGGCGGTGGCGCTGCTGCCCGCCGCGCTGGCGGTCGTGCTGCTGGTCGGCGGCGCGACCGGCCGGATCGTCGGCGAGACCTCCGACATCCTGCGCTGGCTGGTCGTCGCCGGCGCGCTGCTGGTGCTGCTGCTCGCGGGCGGTGTCGCGGCCGTGGTCGTCCGGGCCAGGCCGGCGGTGAGTCCCACGGTCGCGGTCACCGAGAAGGCCGCCCCCGACCTCTACCGCATGGTGCGGGACCTCGCGGTGCGCCTGCAGGTGCCGGTGCCCTCCGCGATAGAGCTGACCCCGGACTGCGACAGCTGGCTGGAGGACCGCACGCACGGCACGCGCCGCAAGGCCCCGTCGCAGGCCCCCGCCCTGGTGATCGGCTCGCCCTTCATGTGGTGGATGCGGGTCGCCGAGCTGCGGGCGCTGCTCGCGCCGGTCGTGGCGGGCACGGGTCCGGCGGCCGATCCGGACATCGCCGCGGCCCGCCGCTTCGTGCGCGGGCTGGACGCGGCGGTCGGGGTGGCCACGGCCGCGTACGAGCCCTCGTTCACCGGATGGATACGCAGGCCCGCGTACGGGTTCCTCGGCTGGGTCGCCAAACTGCTGCTGCGCGGCTGCCGGGTGCATGCCGCGGAGATGGAGCGCGCGGTGGCCGGCGCCGCGTCGGAGCGGGCCCAGGCGGTCGACTACGGGCTGCGGATCGTGGCCCAGGAGCAGGTGGGACTCGCCTACGCGGGCTGGGACCGGCTGCTGACCCGGGTGGCGCTGCCGGCCTGGCGGATGGGGCGCTGGCCGTCCCGGCTGGACGCGGGCGTGGTGGCGGCGCTGACCGAGCTGTCGCGGCGGGACCGGCTGGCCGAGGGGTTCGAGTCGCGGCTGGGCGAGCGTCCCGCCTGCGACCTGCTGGAGGAGCCGGGCACCGTCGACGAGGCCGCCTCGCTGCTGGCGGCGCGGCTGTTCCACGGAGGTCCGCGGCGGCAGGGCCCCGACTGGTCGCCGGTCGCCTGGGACACCTATCCCGAAGAGGTCGTGGACCGCATCTGGCGCAGCGACGCGGCCCGGCTGATCACCGTCCTGGACGAGGCGCACGACCCGGCGGAGGCGCTCGGGCCCCGGCGGGTGTCCGTCCCCACCGGCGCCGCCGCGGGACTGACCGGCACTCCCGACCAGCCCGGCCGCGCGACCCTCGCCCGGGTGCTGGACCGGCTGTCCGCGGGCGGCAGCGAGGAGCTGGCCGCCCGGATCACCCGGCACGTGGCCCGCGAGGAAGCCGCGCGCGAGGAGACCACCCGCGAGGAGGCCGCCGCCCAGGCGGCCGTGGACGGCGCGTTCGCCCCCGTCTACCACCTGCTGCCGCCCCGCACCGGCCGGGAACTGCTCACCGATCACGTCACGGCGATGGTCTGCTGCGCCGCGGTGGACACCGCGGGCGCGGCCCCCGGCCTGGACTGGCTGGACGGCCCGGCCCTGCTGGTCGGCGGGGTCCGCAGGGGCGACCTGTCATGGCCGGTGCTCCGGCTCGTGGAGAACGGGGACGCGGCCCCGCTGCGCTCCTGGCTCACGGCCGTGGGCGTGCGTCCCGAGAAGCCGATACGGCTTGTCTGACCGGAAGTTGACCGGGTGTGTCCCGTCGACATGAATCCCTTTGAATAAAACACCACGAACAGTGACCGGGACAGCGCATTGTGTGATGTCCTTGAGCTGGGCACGCGTACACCACCTCGGGGGACGGCGAGGAGGGGAAGATTCGTGGTGAGGGAGCAGGTCCACCGCTGGCAGTCCGGGGCACTCGCGCACGGCGTCACCGACCCGTTCGGACAGGGCCCGGTGCCATGGCTGCGCGGGGCCGAGCAGTATTTGGACGACACCGGCCAGGTCGTCCCCTGGTACGTCGATCTGACCGCGTCCCGCGGCGAGTCGCACGCCGCGCCGCGTGTCCCGGGACCCCGGTCCGCGGACGACGTGCGCTGCCAGATCAAGGGCTTCGCCACGGGCGCCTCCGTGGCCCCGGGCGACGCGATCGACTTCCGGGTCACCGTCGACCCGCCGCAGAACTACAACGTCGACGTCTACCGCATCGGCCACTACGGCGGTGACGGCGCCGCCCAGGTGGGCACCAGCCCGCGGCTGTCCGGCATCGTGCAGCCGGCGCCGCTCACGGCGGGCCGCACGGTCTCCTGCCACCACTGGTGGCAGTCCTGGCGGCTGCAGGTCCCCTCCCACTGGAACCCCGGCGCCTACGTGGCCGTGCTGACCACGCAGGACGGCTACCGCAGCCACGCCCCCTTCACCGTGCGCGACGACCGGCCGGCCGATCTGCTCCTGCTGCTGCCGGACGTGACCTGGCAGGCGTACAACCTCTACCCCGAGAACGGCAGGACCGGCGCCAGCCTCTACCACGCGTGGGACGAGCAGGGCAGGCTGCTGGGCGAGGAGGAGGCCGCGGTCACGGTCTCCTTCGACCGGCCGTACGCGGGCGCGGGGCTGCCGCTGCACGTGGGCCACGCCTACGACTTCATCCGCTGGGCCGAGCGCTACGGCTACGACCTGGCCTACGCCGACGCCCGCGACCTGCACGCGGGCAGGATCGATCCTTCCCGCTACCGGGGGATGGTCTTCCCGGGCCACGACGAGTACTGGACCGTCCCCATGCGGCGCGCCGTCGAGGACGCCCGGGACGGCGGCACCTCACTGGTCTTCCTCTCCGCCAACACCATGTACTGGCAGACCGAGCTGGGCCCGTCCCCGTCCGGTGACCCCGACCGGCTGCTCAGCTGCCGCAAGCGCCGCGACGCGCCGCCCGGCCGCAGCGCGCTGTGGCGGGACATGGGCGAGCCGGAGCAACTGGTGCTGGGCGTGCAGTACGCGGGCCGGGTGCCCGAGCCGTCCCCCCTGGTGGTGCGCAATGCCGGCCACTGGCTGTGGGAGGCCACCGGCGCCGGCGAGGGAGACGAGATCGAGGGCCTGGTGGCCGGCGAGGCGGACCGTTACTTCCCGCGCACCCAACTGCCGGGCTGCACCGAGCGCATCCTGCTCGCGCACTCCCCGTACGAGGACTCCGCCGGGCGCCGGGCGCACCAGGAGACCTCCCTGTACCGGGCGCCGTCCGGCGCGTACGTCTTCGCCTCCGGCACCTTCGCCTGGTCCCCCGCGCTGGACCGCCCCGGCCACGTGGACGAGCGAGTGCAGCGGGCCACCGCCAACCTGCTGGACCGCATCTGCAAACACGGCTGACACCCCCGCGTCGCGCCCTCCCGGGCGGTGTGCGGGAGAATCGGGAGCCGAACCACCGATCGGGGAGGCCCCATGTCCGGATTCGTCGAGAAGCCAGAGCCGGTGCAGGTGCCCGGGCTCGTGCACCTGCACACCGGCAAGGTGCGCGACCTCTACCAGAACGAGGCCGGTGAGCTGGTGATGGTCGCCAGCGACCGGCTCTCCGCGTACGACTGGGTGCTGCCCACCGAGATCCCGGACAAGGGCCGCGTGCTGACCCAGTTGTCCCTGTGGTGGTTCGACAAGATCGCCGACCTCGTGCCGCACCACGTGCTGTCCAGCGAACTCCCCGCGGGCGCCCCGCCGGAGTGGGAGGGCCGCACGACGGTCTGCAAGTCGCTGAGCATGGTCCCGGTCGAGTGCGTCGCCCGCGGCTACCTGACCGGTTCCGGGCTGCTGGAGTACCGGGCCGACCGCACGGTGTGCGGGGTGGCGCTGCCCGAGGGCCTGGTCGACGGCTCCGAGCTGCCCGCGGCGATCTTCACCCCCGCGACCAAGGCCGCGGTCGGCGAGCACGACGAGAACGTCAGCTACGAGGAGGTCGCCCGCCAGGTCGGCGCCGACACCGCAGCCGCACTGCGCCAGGCGACCCTCGCGGTCTACTCGCGGGCCCGTGACATCGCCCGCGAGCGCGGCATCATCCTGGCCGACACCAAGTTCGAGTTCGGCTTCGACGGCGAGACGCTGACCATCGCCGACGAAGTGCTGACCCCGGACTCGTCCCGGTTCTGGCCGGTCGACGAGTGGGAGCCGGGCCGGGCCCAGCCGAGCTACGACAAGCAGATCGTGCGCGACTGGCTGACCTCCGCCGCGTCCGGCTGGGACCGGCGCAGCGAGCAGCCCCCGCCGGCCCTCCCGTCGCATGTCGTGGAGCGGACCCGGACCCGGTACATCGAGGCGTACGAGCGCCTCACGGGCCAGAGCTGGTAGCCGCCTGCCGCCCGGCGACGCGGGCCCCGGCCGTTCCCGGCCGGGGCCCGCTGCCGTTGTGTCGTCGTTCCGCCGTCGCTCCCGTGGTCATCCGGTCTTCTGTCCACAGCCTGTGGACAGAAGACCGGACGCGGCCGACACGGCGTCAGCCGTACGCCGCCCATGGGCGGGTCGCCGGGCGCCGGCCCCGCACGTCAGCCGCCGTCAGCGCCCGGCAAGGTCCGGCCCGAGCCGCAGCTCGCGGGACAACCACCGCTCCAGGGGGCTCAGCGGCACCTCGGGGCACAGGCGTTCCGGATGCCCGGCCGGCGGCCCGGAGCGGCGGGACGTCTGCGTCTCCGGCCAAACGTCGATCGCGAAGTGCAGCTCGCCCAGCGCGACCAGTTCCCTGGCGAGGAGCCGGCACACGGCCCGCAGGGCCTCGCCGGCGGACGCCCGGAGGGACTTGCGCATGGGGGACCTCCTGATCGGGCACCCCGGCCACGGAGGGCGGCGGGCGTGCGCGGTGCCGTCAGGATCGGCGCCGCGCACCGGTGGCCGCACCGCGACACGCTCGGACGGGGCGCCGCGTCCCCCTCCCGGAAGCTTCCGGGCGAGCTCGCCCGGAGTCCGGGAACGCCGAAGGCCCCGGTCTGACGACCGGGGCCTTCTTCTCGCGAGCGGACGACGAGGCTCGAACTCGCGACCTCAACCTTGGCAAGGTTGCGCTCTACCAACTGAGCTACGTCCGCATGCCCCGCGCGTTCCCGTGCGGTGCGTCATCCACTATAGCCAACCCGGGGAGTGCTCGGCACGCACCACGCCCTGTCGTTTCGACGCGGCGTGCGCCCCCGGCCGTCCCGGCGTGTCGGGTCCCCCGCGCGCCGCCCGCCGGCGCACGGGGGCCGGGCGTCAATTCCGCAGCCCGGCAACGGTCTCGGGCCCGCGCGCTCCGGCGGGTCCGCGTTTCGGCTTCCGCCCGGTGCCGCGGCGCCGGGCGGCCGCGATGTGGGGACCGTCACACGGGTGCGGACGTCCGGAAAGGCGGACGCGTACGAAGAAGGCCCCGGTTGAATGACCGGGGCCTTCTTTCACGAGCGGACGACGAGATTCGAACTCGCGACCCTCACCTTGGCAAGGTGATGCTCTACCAACTGAGCCACGTCCGCGTGGCGCGACCACTCTACCCGATCGTGAAGACCGGTCGAGCAGTCAGAGCGGGTGACAGGGATCGCACACTGCGCCTTCCCCCTGGAAGGAGGATGTTCTACTACTGAACTACACCCGCGTGATCCGTGAGTCCGGCCTTTCGGCCTCGCCCTCGGCGCGCTTCTGACTCTAGCGGATCAACAGGGGTGGCTGTCCAATCCGTTCGGCCGGGGGCCGGCCGGCGCCATCAGTTGGCGGCGGCGTGCGCCTCGTAGACCTTCTTCGGAATGCGGCCGCGCGGCGGTACGTCGAACCCGTTGGAACGCGCCCAGGCGCGGACGGTGGCGGGGTCGGAGGTCAGCGCGGTGTGCTTGTAGGTCTTGCCGAGCCGGCTGTGGCGGCGTCCGGCCTCGACGTACGGCGCGAGTGCGGTGCGGAGCCGCTCGGCGTTCCCGGAGGAGAGGTCGATCTCGTAGGACTTCCCGTCGAGGCCGAAAGTGACCGTTTCCGCTGCTTCACCGCCGTCGAGGTCGTCGGAGAGGGTGACCACTACGCGCTGCGCCATGGATGCCGGTCCTTTCATGGAGAAGGCTGGGAACCTGCCTTGGCCCCGTTGTTCTACCGAAGTCGGCGGCCCGGGGTCAATGCTTTCCCTTTTTACATCCGGAAATCTTTTCCCGGGAGCGCGCCCGGAGAATTTCTTCGGGTGTCCCCCGGCAATCGGGCCACCCGATATTCCTGGACCATTCCGGCTTATCTACCCGCGTAGACTTTCTGGCAGGGTACGGTTGGGGACATCACCGCAGCACACCACCGGGAGTGACCGTGGCACGCGTCGTAGTCGACGTCATGCTCAAGCCGGAGATCCTCGACCCGCAGGGCCAGGCCGTGCAGCGTGCGCTGCCGCGCCTCGGGTTCGAGGGAATCGCCGACGTCCGCCAGGGCAAGCGTTTTGAGCTCGAACTGGAGGGTCCGGTCGACGACGCCGCCCTCGCCCGTATCCGCGAGATGGCCGAGACCTTCCTCGCCAACACCGTGATCGAGGACTTCAGTGTGAAGGTGGAGTCGTGACGGCACGCATCGGCGTCGTCACCTTCCCCGGCACGCTGGACGACCGGGACACCCAGCGCGCCGTGCGCCTGGCCGGCGCCGAGCCGGTCGCGCTCTGGCACCGTGACAAGGATCTCCACCAGGTCGACGCCGTCGTCCTGCCGGGCGGATTCAGTTACGGCGACTATCTGCGCGCGGGGGCGATTTCCCGCTTCTCGCCCGTGATGGACTCGATCATCGCGGGCGCCAAGGACGGTCTTCCGGTCCTGGGTATCTGCAACGGCTTCCAGGTGCTCACCGAGACGCATCTCCTGCCGGGCGCGATGTTGCGCAACAATCACCTGCACTTCATCTGCCGGGACCAGAAGCTGGTCGTCGAGAACAACGCGACCTCCTGGACCGCGGATTACGAGCAGGGCCAGGAGATCAGCATCCCGCTCAAGAACATCGACGGCCGCTACGTCGCCGACGAGCGCGTCCTGGACGAGCTGGAAGCCGAGGGCCGCGTGGTGTTCCGCTACGCCGACGGCAATCCCAACGGCTCGCTCCGCGACATCGCCGGCGTCACCAACGCCGCGGGCAATGTCGTCGGCCTGATGCCGCACCCCGAGCACGCGGTGGAGTCCCTCATCGGGACGGGGCGCACCGACGGCCTCGGATTCTTCACCTCGATCCTCAAGAAGCTGGTCACCGCATGAGCCGCACTCCTCTGGACACGGTCGAGAACGCGGCCGTGACTCCCGACGTCGAGCTGCCCTGGGCCGAACTCGGCCTGAAGAAGGACGAGTACGAGCGCGTCGTCGAGATCCTCGGCCGCCGTCCCACGGGCGCCGAACTCGCCATGTACTCCGTGATGTGGTCCGAGCACTGCTCGTACAAGTCCTCGAAGGTGCACCTGCGCCAGTTCGGCGAGAAGGCCCCGCAGTCGGACGCCCTCCTCGTCGGCATCGGCGAGAACGCCGGCGTCGTCGACGTCGGCCAGGGCTACGCCGTCACCTTCAAGGTCGAGTCGCACAACCACCCCTCGTACGTCGAGCCCTACCAGGGCGCGGCCACGGGCGTCGGCGGCATCGTGCGCGACATCATCGCGATGGGCGCGCGGCCCGTCGCCGTCGTCGACCCGCTGCGCTTCGGCGCCGCCGACCACCCCGACACCAAGCGCGTCCTGCCGGGCGTCGTCGCGGGCATCGGCGGCTACGGCAACTGCCTGGGCCTGCCCAACATCGGCGGCGAGGTCGTCTTCGACGCCTGCTACCAGGGCAACCCGCTGGTCAACGCCGGTGCCATCGGCGTCATGCGGCACGAGGACATCCACCTCGCGAAGGCGTCCGGCGCGGGCAACAAGGTCATCCTGTACGGCGCCCGCACGGGCGGCGACGGCATCGGCGGCGCCTCCATCCTGGCCTCCGAGACCTTCGACGACGCCAAGCCGTCCAAGCGTCCGGCCGTCCAGGTCGGCGACCCCTTCCAGGAGAAGCTGCTCATCGAGTGCACCCTGGAGGCCTTCCGGGAGAAGCTCGTCGTCGGCATCCAGGACCTCGGCGCCGCCGGACTGTCCTGCGCCACCTCCGAGCTCGCCTCCAACGGCTCCGGCGGCATGCGCGTCACCCTCGACGACGTACCGCTGCGCGACTCGACGCTCTCGCCCGAGGAGATCCTCATGAGCGAGTCGCAGGAGCGCATGTGCGCGGTGGTCGAGCCGGAGAAGGTCGACCGCTTCCTGGAGATCTGCGAGAAGTGGGACGTCATCGCGACCGTCATCGGTGAGGTCACCGACGGCGACCGGCTGGAGATCTTCTGGCACGGCGGCAAGATCGTCGACGTCGACCCGCGCACCGTCGCCCACGAGGGCCCGGTCTACGAGCGCCCCTACGCCCGCCCGTCGTGGCAGGACGCGCTCCAGGCGGACGACGCGAACAAGCTGCCCCGCCCGGCGACGAGCGAGGAGCTGAGGGACCAGGTCATGCGACTGGTCGCCTCCCCGAACCAGGCATCCAAGTCCTGGATCACCTCCCAGTACGACCACTTCGTGCAGGGCAACACCGTGCTGGCCATGCCCGAGGACTCGGGCATGATCCGCGTCGACGAGGAGACCGGGCTCGGCGTCGCCATCGCCACGGACGGCAACGGCCGCTACGCCAAGCTCGACCCGTACACGGGCGCGCAGCTCGCGCTCGCCGAGGCGTACCGCAACGTCGCGACGACCGGCGCCAAGCCGCTCGCCGTCTCCGACTGCCTCAACTTCGGCTCGCCCGAGGACCCCGCCGTCATGTGGCAGTTCGCCGAGGCCGTCCGCGGTCTCGCCGACGGCTGCCTGCAGCTGGGCACGCCGGTGACCGGCGGCAACGTCTCGCTGTACAACCAGACCGGCGAGGTCGCCATCCACCCGACGCCGGTCGTGGCGGTGCTCGGCGTCATCGACGACGTCGCCCGCCGCACGCCCGTCGCGTTCAAGGAGACGGGCCAGCTGCTGTACCTCCTCGGCGACACCCACGAGGAGTTCGGCGGCTCTGCCTGGTCGCAGGTCGTCCACGACCACCTCGGCGGGCTGCCCCCGAAGGTCGACCTGGAGCGCGAGCGGCTGCTCGGCGAGATCCTGATCTCGGCCTCCCGGGACGGCATGGTCGACGCGGCCCACGACCTGTCGGACGGCGGTCTGGTGCAGGCCGTCGTCGAGTCCTGCCTGCGCGGCGGGAACGGCGCGCGGCTCGTGGTGCCGGACGGTCTGGACCCGTTCGTGTTCCTGTTCTCGGAGTCCGCCGGCCGGGCGATCGTCTCGATCCCGCGCAGCGAGGAGCTCCGTTTCACCGACATGTGCGGAGCACGTGGTCTGCCCGCGACCCGCATCGGTGTCGTGGACGGCGAATCGGTCGAGGTGCAGGGGCAGTTCACGATCGGGCTGGACGAACTGCGCACGGCGCACGAGGACACGATCCCGGCGCTGCTGGGCTGATCGCACGGCGCTGCCGACGCGCCCCCGTGCCGCTGGGCGCGGGGGCGCGTTGACCTTTCGGTAACCGCACGCGCGAACGGCTGGCCCATACTCCAGGCGTGAGCGAGCGCAGAGCCCCCGGCGAACTGCCCCTGTGGCGTGCCCGTGACACCAGGCGCTGGGCGGCCTGCCGGCCGGCCGCGTGGTCCCGGCCGCGATGGGGAGCCCTGGCGCTGGCCGTCGCCGTCGGTGCGGCCGTCGCCGTGGCGCCCGGAGCCCTCGGGGCACCGCACTACTGGCTGGCGGCGGCCCAGGTGTACTGGCTGTTCCGGCTGCCCCAGCTCACCTTGGTGTCGGCGCCCCTGCTCGTGGCCCTGCCGGCGTGGCTCGCGGAGCCCGCGGTGGCCCTGCCGGTCTCCGTGGCGCTCGCCCTGTGCTGGGCCGGGGCCCGCCACCGTCTCGCGGTCCGGGGCCGGCAGCGCCTGCTCGCGGCCAACGCCGCGGGTGACGTACGCCTGCGGCTGCCGGCGCCGCTGCCCGCGCCGCGCCGCGGGCTCGTGCCGCTCGTCGCCGGGCTGCCGCTGTGCGCCGCCGCCGCCGTACCGTTTCTTCTCCCGGTCGCCCTGCTCGGGTTCACGCTCCTGGTCACCGGGCTGCTGACCCGGCGGCGGGCCGCCGCGCTGCGCCGGGACGAACTGCCGGTGCTGCGCGTACTGTCCCGCGAGGACGAGGACACCCGGGTGTGGGTCTACGCCGCCGACGACACCGCGGGCCGCGTGCCGCTCTTCTCGTGCCCGGTGCGGCCCGGTTCCGCGATGCCCGACGACGACCACGCGCCCGGCGACAGCCGGCTGCGCGACACGCTGCTCTTCGGCGCGCCCTGCGAGGGAGCCGAACTGGCGCTGCTCTCCGCGGATGTGGAACACGGACCGCTGATCGACCGGGTGGCCGGGCCGGTGCGCCCGGTGGGGGGCTAACCTGCGACCGCAAGGCAACCATCGCCACGACGAGGGGTCCTGATCGATGTTCGAGTACAAGGTCGTCAACTTCCGTGAGTCGCTCATAGGGGACGCGATCGACAGCGACAAGCTGGAGAAGACGCTCAACAAGCACGCCGAGGACGGCTGGCAGCTCAAGGCCATCACCGCCGCCGACGTCAAGGGCCGCATCGGTCCCGGCGCCGTCGAGGGTCTGCTGATCACCCTCGAGCGGCCGCGCCAGGCCTGACCGCCCCGGCCCCGGTCCCGGTCCCGGTGCGGGGGCCGGCCGGCGCGTAGGCTGCACGCCATGCCGCCCGCCGCCCGCCGCCCCCGCACCTACGACCCGGCGCGGACCGCCGCCGCGCTCACCGCGCAGGCGGGGCATGTCCTCGACGCCGCGCGGACGCTGAGCGCGGAACAGCTGTCGGCGTCCTCGGGCCTGCCGGGCTGGGACGTGCTCCACCTGCTGGTGCACACGGCGCGCCAGATCGAGGTGGTCCCCCGGGTACTGGCCGAACCGGCCCCGGCCAAGGCGGACCTGGACCTGACGGGCTGGGCCCGCTCCACCAACCGCATCGCCGTCAACCTGGACGCGGACACCCGCGAGGCCGCGCTCGGCACCGCCGACGTCGTCGGGCGTCTGGAAGCGGCGGCGGGCGACCTGCGGGCCGCGCTGCCCGAGGCGGTCGACCCGGCCCGCGTGATCGCCATCACTCTGGGCGCGATGCGCGCGCCGGACTTCCTCGTGACCCGCCTCGTCGAACTCGTCGTGCACAGCGACGACCTGGCCACGGCGACCGGTGTCCCCGTTCCGCTGGACCGGCAGGCCCTGGCCGCCGTCGTGCGGCTGCTGGCCGACACCCTGGCCGTCACCGCGCCCGGCAACTCCGTCGAGGTCCGCGTGCCGCCGTACGCGGCCGTCCAGTGCGTGGCCGGGCCCCGGCACACCCGCGGAACCCCGCCCAACGTCGTCGAGACCGACCCCGTCACCTGGGTGCGCCTGGTCACCGGACGCACGTCCTGGGACGCCGCCCTCGCCGCCGGCGCCGTCTCCGCGAGCGGTGAGCGCGCCGACCTGGCCCCCTATCTGCCCCTGCTCGGCTGAGGCGGCGGGGGCGCCCGCATAATGCGCCGGTGACCTCGACGACCGCACCGGCGGACATACCGGCCCGCCCCTGGCTCTCCGCCGACGCGCAGCGCTGGGCCGCCGTGCGCCTGCCGGGCTGGGCGCGCCCGCTGTGGTGCGCGCCGGTGCTGCTGGTGGCGGTGATCACCGCGATCGCGTCCTCGCCTTACCCGCTGTGCACTACGGACGCGCCCTGCGGGCCGATGTGGCTGGACGCGATCGGTACGGCCGGCTTCTTCGTCCACGCGGTCTGGCTGTTCGCGCTGCCCGAGGCGGCGCTGCTGTCGGCGCCCCTGCTGTTGCTGTGGACCGCCGATCCCGCCAACTGGTCCGGCGGCACCGGTGAGCACATGGCGGCCGCCACGGTGGTGGCCGCGCTGTGCTGGAGCTGGGCGGCGGTCGCGGCGCGCCTGCGGATGCGGCGCCGCCAGCGGGCGCTCGCCCTGGAGGCGGCCGGTGGCGTCGCGCTGCCGGTCCCGTCGCTGGTCGTCCCCGTGCGGCGCGGCATGTTCCGTGCGGTCACCGGTGCCGCGGCGCTGGTGGTTGCGGTGGTGGCCGCCGTGGTCGCGGTCACCGGTGACCGCGCGGACGAGGCGCACGCCGCGGCGGCGGACCGTGTCCCGGCGGTCGTCGTCGCCAATGGCGCCGACGACCATCTCGTCGTGCGCTTCGCCGACGGCACCCGCCATCACGTCGGTGTGGCGTACCCGGAGGACTACGAGCCCGGCGCGGAGGCCGCCGTCCTCGTCGACGGCGGCTGGATGCGGCTGGCCGCGGAGCCCTACCGGGACCGGACCGGGTCGCAGCTCCTGGTGCTCGGGGCAGGCGGCGCGGGGCTCACCCTGCTGTTGTCCGCCGCCCTCACGATCATCCGCGTCCGGGCGGTGCGTCGTGGACCGGCGCCCGCGCTGCGGGTGCTGGCGCGACGCAAGCACGGCTTCACCGTGATCCGCCCGCTGGACGGCAGGGCCGGCGAGCCGGTCCTGATGTACGACCCGGTCAAGCTCGGCGGGCCGCCCCAGGGGGAGAGCGTGCTGTTCGGCCTGCCCGCCGAGGCGGGCGAGTTCGTCCTCGTCGGCTCCGGGAAGTCCGGCCGTGTCGTGACGGAGGTGAGCGCCTCTCCCGCACTGCGGTGGTCGAAGCCCGCCGCCGATCCCCGGCCGCACTGGAACGCCGGGCACCGCCGTGCGGCGGAGGCGAGGGTGGCCGAGGCGGTGGCCGCGATGAAGCCTGCCACGGGCCCCGTCCGCTGGCAGGGCGGTCCGGTGGCCCGGGCGGGGGGCGGGCTGACCCTGCTGGCTCTCGGCGCCGTCCCGGCGGTCCCCGGCTTCCTCGGCGACAACTGGTGGCACTGGATTCTCTGCGTCGTGGGCACAGTAACGATCGGCAGCGATGCGGTGGGCCTGATCAGGTGGCGCGTCACGGCCGACGCGGACGGGCTGTGGGTACGCCGTTCCTGGAGGACCCGGCATGTGCCCTGGTCGGAGGTGACCCGGGTCGACCGCACCTCCGGGGGCGACCTGGTCGTGCGCCGCACCAACGGCCTGGACGACCTTCGCCTGGGCAGCGTCGGCGACCCGCGGTGGGAGCGCTTGCGCGGCCGCCCGTCCCCCGCGACACGCGCCGCGGCCGAGCTGACCGCCATGATCCGCGACCCGGAACTGCGCCCCTGAGGTCGGTCAGGACCGTTCAGGACCGGTCAGGACGAAGGTCACATGCCCATGCGCCCCATGGGTTTACGCGCATAGAACACGGGTTTGTCGGGTTCCCTCGTTCGGACGACACCGCAACCTGCCCTAGACTCGATGACGTGCCACGTGGTGACGGACGACTCAACCACGACCTGCTCCCCGGCGAGAAGGGCCCCCAGGACGCTTGCGGCGTCTTCGGTGTCTGGGCCCCCGGCGAAGAGGTCTCCAAGCTCACCTATTTCGGGCTGTACGCCCTGCAGCACCGCGGACAGGAGTCCGCGGGCATCGCAGTGAGCAACGGCTCCCAGATCCTGGTCTTCAAGGACATGGGACTGGTGTCCCAGGTCTTCGACGAAACCTCGCTCGGCTCCCTCCGGGGCCACATCGCGGTCGGCCATGCCCGTTACTCGACCACGGGCGCGTCGGTCTGGGAGAACGCCCAGCCGACCTTCCGTGCCACGGCCAGCGGCTCCATCGCGCTCGGCCACAACGGCAACCTGGTCAACACCGCGGAGCTGGCCGAGATGGTCGCCGCGCTGCCGCAGGGCAACGGCCGGGCCACCAAGGTCGCCGCGACCAACGACACCGACCTGGTGACGGCGCTGCTGGCCGGACAGGCCGACGCGGACGGCAAGCCGATGTCCGTCGAGGAGGCCGCCCGCCAGGTGCTGCCCAAGGTCAAGGGCGCCTTCAGCCTGGTCTTCATGGACGAGCACACGCTCTACGCCGCCCGCGACCCGCAGGGCATCCGCCCGCTGGTGCTGGGCCGCCTGGAGCGCGGCTGGGTGGTCGCCTCGGAGTCCGCCGCCCTGGACATCGTCGGCGCGAGCTTCATCCGGGAGATCGAGCCCGGCGAGCTGGTCGTCATCGACGAGAACGGGCTGCGCGCCTCCCGCTTCGCCGAGGCCAGGCCCAAGGGCTGTGTCTTCGAGTACGTCTACCTGGCCCGCCCCGACACCGACATCGCCGGGCGCAACGTCTACCTGTCCCGGGTCGAGATGGGCCGCCGGCTGGCCAAGGAGGCCCCGGCCGACGCCGATCTGGTGATACCGACTCCGGAGTCCGGCACGCCGGCCGCCGTCGGCTTCGCCGAGGCCAGCGGCATCCCGTACGGCTCGGGCCTGGTGAAGAACTCCTACGTCGGCCGGACGTTCATCCAGCCCAGCCAGACCATCCGGCAGCTGGGCATCCGCCTGAAGCTCAACCCGCTCAAGGAGGTCATCCGGGGCAAGCGCCTGGTGGTCGTGGACGACTCGATCGTCCGCGGCAACACCCAGCGTGCGCTGGTCAGGATGCTCCGCGAGGCCGGTGCCGCCGAGGTCCACATCCGGATCTCCTCGCCGCCCATCAAGTGGCCGTGCTTCTTCGGCATCGACTTCGCCACCCGCGCCGAGCTGATCGCCAACGGGCTGACCGTCGACGAGATCTGCAAGTCGCTGGACGCCGACTCGCTGGCGTACATCTCGATCGACGCGATGGTCGAGGCGACCACGATCGCCAAGCCGGATCTGTGCCGCGCCTGCTTCGACGGTGAGTACCCGATGGAGCTGCCGGACCCCGAGCTGCTCGGCAAGCACCTCCTGGAGACCGAGCTGGCCGGCGGCCCCGACGCCGCCGACGCGCTCCGTCGCCCGTAAGCACACGACGCAAGGACACCTCACAGTCATGTCCGAGAACACCGGTGCCAGCTACGCCGCGGCGGGAGTCGACATCGAGGCGGGCGACCGCGCGGTCGAGCTGATGAAGGAATGGGTGAAGAAAGCCACCCGCCCCGAGGTCGTGGGCGGGCTCGGCGGCTTCGCCGGCCTCTTCGACGCCAGCGCCCTCAAGCGCTACGAGCGCCCCCTGCTGGCCTCCGCCACCGACGGCGTGGGCACGAAGGTGGACATCGCCCGCCGGATGGGCGTCTACGACACCATCGGCCACGACCTCGTCGGCATGGTCGTGGACGACTTGGTCGTGTGCGGCGCCGAGCCGCTGTTCATGACCGACTACATCTGCGTCGGCAAGGTCTTCCCGGACCGGGTCGCCGCCATCGTCAAGGGCATCGCGGAGGGCTGTGTACTGGCCGGCTGCGCCCTGGTGGGCGGCGAGACCGCCGAGCACCCCGGCCTGCTCGGCGAGGACGAGTTCGACGTCGCGGGCGCCGGCACCGGCGTGGTCGAGGCGGACCGGCTGCTGGGCGCCGATCGCATCCGTAAGGGTGACGTGGTGATCGCCATGGAGTCCTCCGGTCTTCACTCCAACGGGTACTCGCTCGTGCGTCATGTGCTCTTCGACCGGGCCGGCTGGGCGCTGGACCGCGAGGTCGCGGAGTTCGGCCGCACCCTCGGCGAGGAGCTGCTGGAGCCGACCCGGATCTACTCGCTGGACTGCCTCGCGCTCACCCGCACGGCCGAGGTGCACGCGTTCTCGCACGTCACCGGCGGCGGTCTGGCCAACAACCTGGCCCGGGTCGTGCCGGACCACCTGCATGTCACCGTGGACCGTTCGACGTGGGCACCGGGCGCGGTGTTCCGGACCGTCGGCGAACTGGGCGGGGTGGCGCGGCACGAGCTGGAGAAGACCCTCAACATGGGCGTCGGCATGGTCGCCGTGGTCCCCGAGGAGTCGGTGGACGTGGCGCTGGCGACGCTGGCCGACCGGGGCCTGGAGGCCTGGGTGGCCGGTGAGGTCCTGGAGCGCGGCGAGCGCGCCGAGGCCGTCGAGCTCACCGGTGAGTACGCGGACTAGGGAGCCCGGGGCGGCCGGCACGGCCAGGTCGGAGGCCCGCCCCGCGCCCCGCGGAACGGGCATCACGAAACCCGGTCCGGGCGTGCCCGGACCGGGTCAGTGGTCAAGCTGGATTGGATTGTGCAGCGTCAAGCGCGACGACGTTGGGACGAGGGCTCGGACTCGTCTTCGTCCTCGTCGTCCTCATCGTCGCCGTAGAGATCCGCGTACCGTGCGTACGGGTCGTCTTCCAGCTCGTCGTCATCGTCGTCCTGCTGTACCTCCGGCGGATTTACCGGCAGTGGTGACGATGCGCCCAGCTCTTCGGCCAGACGTGACAGGTCAGTGCCGCCGCTGTTGTACTTCAGCTGGCGGGCGACCTTCGTCTGCTTGGCCTTGGCCCGGCCGCGCCCCATTGGCTCGACCCCCTCAACGTGGGGCTCGACGGCCCCGAGTCTTGACACGCGTTCACGATGTGGAACGGGCCCTCGCAGGAGAGTCCCGGTCCGTAGGGCTTCAACGGTACCTGCTTCCGAGGCCGCACGGTACGTCGCCCGCACGACGCGCGTCGGAGCAGAGGCCCGCCGAGGGCCCGTCCTGGCTGGTCAGTCGTGATTTTACCTTCTTCCGCCGCGGTCTGGCTGCCGGGGCGTGGTAACGACCGAATCTCCAGTCTGCGGCCCGTGTCCCGGGCGGCCGGCGAAGGCCGCACGGGTGAACGACGGGCGCGCGCACACCGTACGACGGCGGGGCGGTCCGGTGTCCGCTTTGTGATGGAGGACACGCCCCCGCCCGGCCGGGCGGGGGCGTGTCCTCCCGTGCCGTCAGCTGGCGGCCGAGGGCCGCAGCCAGCGGTCCGAGGGGGTGCGCTCGGCCATGCGCTGCTCGGCGAGCCGGTCGGCCGCGGCGGCGGGCGGGATGCCGTCGGCCGCGGCGCGCTCGAAGATGGCCAGCGTCGTGTCGAAGATCTTCGTCGCCTTGCCGCGGGCCCGCTCGAAGTCGAAGCCGTGCAGTTCGTCGGCGACCTGGATCACGCCGCCCGCGTTCACCACGTAGTCGGGCGCGTACAGGATGCCGCGGTCGGCGAGGTCCTTCTCGACACCGGGGTGCGCGAGCTGGTTGTTGGCCGCACCGCAGACGATCGTCGCGGTGAGGGCCGGCACGGTGTCGTCGTTGAGCGCGCCGCCGAGCGCGCAGGGCGCGTACACGTCCAGCGGGGTCCTGATCAGGACGTCAGCGTCGGTGACGGCGGTGACCTGGGGGTGACGGGAGGTGATCCGCTCGACGGCTTCGCCGCGAACGTCGGTGATCACGACCTCGGCGCCGTCCTGGAGGAGGTGCTCCACCAGGTGGTGGCCGACCTTGCCGACGCCGGCGACGCCGACCCGGCGGCCGCGCAGCGTGGGCTCGCCCCACTTGGCCCGGGCGGCGGCCCGCATGCCCTGGAACACGCCCCAGGCGGTCAGCACCGAGGAGTCGCCGGCGCCGCCGTTCTCGGGCGAGCGGCCGGTCGTCCACTGCGGGTTGGCGCGGGCCACGACGTCCATGTCGGCGACGTACGTGCCGACGTCGCAGGCGGTCACGTAGCGACCGCCGAGCGAGGCCACGAAGCGGCCGTAGGCCAGCAGCAGTTCCTCGGACTTGACGGTGTCCGGGTCACCGATGATCACGGCCTTGCCGCCACCGAGGTCCAGCCCGGCGAGCGCGTTCTTGTACGACATGCCGCGGGCGAGGTTGAGCGCGTCGGCGACGGCCTCCTCGTCGGAGGCGTAGGCGTGGAAGCGGGTGCCGCCGAGGGCCGGGCCCAGGGCGGTGGAGTGGATCGCGACGACGGCCTTGAGGCCGGTGGCGCGGTCCTGGCACAAGACGACCTGCTCGTGTCCTCCCTGATCCGATCGGAACAGGGTCCACAAGGGGGAGACGATGCCGGATGTCTGACGTACGTCGGTCACTGTGGTGACTCCCGATGTCCAGAGGTCGCCCTCCGAGCGGGTGGGGAGGGCCGGTTGCGAGAAGAGTAGAGCCACCTGGTCCTGTGCATGCTTCCAGTGTCGTGGATCACTCCCGGTGGGGGAAGCGACGTGGGACGATGCCAGGGCGGATGCCGTCGTGAGGGAGCGGGTGTGGGCTTGTCTTCGGTACTGGTCCCGTACGCGTCGTATCTGCGCGTGTACGAGCCGCTGGCGGCCTTCCCGGAGCCCGAACGAAGCCGCTGGTACCGCTATGCCGCGGCGGGCGCGGAACGGACCGCACAGGACGAACTGCGCCAGTCCCTGGCCAACCTCCTGCCCGTCCCCCCGGTGCCCGTTCCGGTGCACGAGAGCCCGGACGCCTTCGTGACCGTCGTGGACGGCGTGACGCACGTCTGCCCCTGGCGCACCCGGCTGCGCGGCTGGCTGGCCCTGGAGGACCTCGCCGAGGAGTTCCCCACCGCGGTGCTGGACGCCGTGCTGCCCAAGGTCGTGCGGGAGCAGGCGGCGGCCGACTACGAGGCGTGGCGGGCCGAGAAGCCGGAGAACGCCGACGCGCGGCCGTGGATCCGCAGTGCGACCTGGCACGTGCCGGTGCGCTGGTTCACGCTGTTCGACGACTCCGAGCGGGAGTACGAGCCGGCCGGCGCCGGGGAGTCCAAGCAGCCGGTGATGCGCTACCGGACCCCCATGGTGCAGGCCCGCCGGCGTACGGCGCGGGGCCTTCGGGTGCTGAAGGATTCACTCGATGAGGGAGTCCTGATCGACGGCCTGGTAGATGTAGGGCGCTGGCTGGAGGAGTTCCACCCGCGGTCGCTGGTCGAACTCGACTACGGCGGTCTCGTCCACGTCATCCCCGAGGACCGGCTCGCCGACGACCACTCCGCCACCGACGTGGCGGACGCGCTTGCGGCACTGCGCGCCGGGGACGGGTCGCGGGCCGGCGAGGCGTACGAGCGTCTCACCGACCGCTGGCGGGCCGTCCGGGAGCTGCAGTACGCGAGTTGAGGGACCGTCGGAAGTCCTTTGGCGCGGGGACCTTGGTCCCGAGTGCGGTCGACCGGTACCTTTGGCCTAAGGGTGACGTAAAGCACCTTTGGGGGGCTTGCCCTCATCCCTACCCCCCATGACAATATGGGACATCGGGTCCGTAAGGACCTTATTCCGTCTGCTTAGGACGGAATGTCCGATCTTGCATCCCTTGAGGTGGGGCTGTTGCTCGTGGGTTGGCTGTGACTGATCGTCACTCTGGTGTGACTGTCCGTTATGGCCCGGTCCATCGGCTTCCGTCGAGCTTAGACACCTCAGAGGGCAAATCCATCGGTTTGGCCGACACGGCTGGACAGATGGTGTAGTTGTAGTGCCGAGGACAAGCCGTTCGTCCTATTACCGACTCGGCCCGCGTCCGCCATTTCGGGCAACGCGGGTCAAGGTGCAGAATTTAGAGGAAAGAACCGTGTTGGTTCGGTTCTCTCGAGGAGGCCGCTCATGACCGCTCGCACCCCTGATGCCGAGCCGCTGCTGACCCCCGCTGAGGTCGCCACGATGTTCCGCGTGGACCCGAAGACGGTCACGCGCTGGGCCAAGGCTGGCAAGCTCACGTCCATCCGCACGCTCGGCGGGCATCGCCGCTACCGCGAGGCGGAGGTCCGTGCACTGCTGGCGGGCATTCCGCAGCAGCGCAGCGAGGCCTGACCTGATCCAACGGGCGCTCGCGCAGGGCCCCCAACCTGCCGAAACGTCCGCTCCAACGGGTCCCTGCCCCCATCAGGGAAGCCCAAGGGAACCTTGATCGCACCGGAGTCCGCCGGCTCCGGTGCGATCTTTTTTGTGCGCGTGATGTGTCCGTCTTGTGCAGACGTGCGGCTCATGGGCACGGTGCAATTGCACATATTAAATTGACGGTCCCCCAGGAGGCCTCAAGTTCCCCCAGAGTCGAAACTCTTGGCGTGACTCCCGTCACATGCACGGGTCTTGCCCTCAGTGTTCCCTGTGCGGTAGTGACTTTCCGCACTTCTGCCGCCCGTTCCGGCGCCGGCCCCAACAGTCGGTGGCGGACCGGGTGGTGGCGTGTGCGGCCCTCGCGCCGCGCCCGTGCCCGGCTGCCGGCGCCGGCGGCAGGGCACGGCCGGCCGAGGGCGCGGGTGCCGCCCCGCAGGTGCCGATGTCCGGTGAAGCCATGAGCCAGGCGTACCACGCACGAAGGCCCGGATCCAGAGGATCCGGGCCTTCCTTTACTGCGGTCCTGACGGGATTTGAACCCGCGGCCTCCACCTTGACAGGGTGGCGAGCACTCCAAACTGCTCCACAGGACCTCGTTCCGCCGCCCTCTTTCCTGGCGACGAGGAAGACTGTACAGCAGGTCAGAGGGTGAAAGCGAACCGGATACCGGGCGGCCTCGCGGCGGGCGGCGGGGGTTGCCGCGGGGTCAGCCCCAGGCCTCGTCCAGCGCCTTGAAGATGCGCTTGTCGGAGACGGGGAAGGCGGTGCCGAGGGCGTGCGCGAAGTAGCTCACGCGCAGCTCCTCGACCATCCAGCGGATGTCGCGCACCCGCTCGGGGACGGGCCGCCCGGCCGGCCGGGCGGCGAGCAGCTCGGCGTACTCGGCCTGGATCTCCCGGACCTTCTCCATGCGTGTGGTGTCGCGCTGGGCGCCGCTGGGCATCTGCTGCAGCCGCCGGTCGACGGCGACCAGGTAGCGCATCAGGTCCGGCAGCCGGCGCACGCCCGTGGCGGCCACGAAGCCGGGGTGCACGAGGGCCGCCAGCTGCTCCTTGACGTCCGCGAGGTTGGCGACCAGCGCCAGGCTCTGGGTGGCCTTCAGACGGCGCTCACAGGCCTGCCAGGCGGCCAGCACCTGGCGGACCTGCCCCACCGTCTTGATGGTCAGTTCGACCAGGTCCGCGCGCACGGAGTCGTAGAGCTTGCGGAAGGACTCCTCGTCCCAGACCGGTCCGCCGTGGTCGGCGACGAGGCGGTCGGCGGCGGCGGTGACGCAGTCGTCGAAGAGGGCGGCCACCGAGCCGTGCGGGCTGCGCGACAGGGCGAGCTTGTCCTGGTTGGACAGCCGGTCCGCGACGAACTTCGCGGGGTTGGCGGGCACGTTCAGCAGGATCAGCCGGCGGGTGCCGCGCCACATCGCCTCGGCCTGCTCGGCCTCGGTGTCGAAGAGCTGCACGCCCACGCTCTCGCCCTCGTCCACCAGCGCCGGGTACGCCTTGACCGGCTGGCCGGCCCGCCGGGTCTCGAAGGTGCGCGGCAGGGTGCCCACGGTCCACTGCTTCAGGCCCGTGCGCCGCTCGATGCCGATGGAGCCCGCCGCGTCGAAGGCCTTGGTGATGGCGGCCTTGGTCTTCGGCCGGAGGCTGAGCTTGAGTGCCTCCAGGTCCTTGTCCTCGGCCAGCTTGCGGCGCCGCTCGTCGGTCACCCGGAAGGTGATCTTCAGATGGTCGGGCACCTTGGCGAGGTCGAAGTCCTCGGCCGTGACGGGCACGCCCACCATCCGCTGCAACTCGCGCGCCAGCGTCTCCGGGAGGGGGTCCTGCACCGGCACGACGCGGTCCAGGAACGCCTTCGCGTAGTTGGGCGCCGGTACGTAGTGGCGCCGGATCGCCTTGGGCAGCGAGCGGATGAGCTCGGTGACGACCTCCTCGCGCAGGCCCGGGATCTGCCAGTCGAAGCCGTCCGCGGTGATCTGGTTGAGCACCTGCAGCGGGACGTGGACGGTCACGCCGTCCGCGTCGGCGCCGGGTTCGAACTGGTAGGTCACCCGCAGCTTGAGCTTCCCCTGCCGCCAGGAGTCGGGGTAGTCGTCCTTGGTGACGGCCTCGGCGTTCTCGTTGATGAGCATGGAGTGCTCGAAGCTGAGCAGCTCCGGCCGCTCCTTGCGCTGCTGCTTCCACCACGAGTCGAAGTGCGCGCCGGACACCACGTGTTCGGGCACCACGCGGTCGTAGAAGTCGAAGAGCGTCTCGTCGTCCACGAGGATGTCGCGGCGCCGCGCCCGGTGCTCCAGCTCCTCGACCTCCGCGAGCAGTTTGCGGTTGTCGTGGAAGAACTGGTGGTGGGTCCGCCAGTCGCCCTCGACCAGCGCGTTGCGGATGAACAGCTCGCGGCTGGTCTCCGGGTCGATCTTCCCGTAGTTGACCTTGCGGTCGGCGACGATCGGCACGCCGTACAGCGTCACCTTCTCCAGGGCCACGACCGCGGCCTGGTCCTTCTCCCAGTGCGGCTCGCTGTAGGACCGTTTCACCAGATGCTGGGCGAGCGGTTCGATCCACTCCGGTTCGATGCGGGAGTTGACCCGCGCCCACAGCCGCGAGGTCTCCACCAGCTCGGCGGACATGATCCAGCGCGGCGGTTTCCTGAAGAGCGACGAGCCGGGGAAGACCGCGAACTTGGCGCTGCGGGCGCCCAGGTACTCGTTCTTGCTGTCGGTGTCCTTCAGGCCGACGTGCGACAGCAGGCCGGCCAGCAGGGACTGGTGCACGTGCTGGGCGTTGACCTCGTGGTCGCCCTCGGCGAGGTGGATGCCCATCGTCTTGGCGACCGTCCGCAGCTGGCTGTAGATGTCCTGCCACTCGCGGATGCGCAGGTAGTTGAGGAACTCCGTGCGGCACATCCGGCGGAAGGCCGAGGAGGACAGCGCCTTCTGCTGCTCGCGGACGTACCGCCACAGGTTGAGCAGCGCCATGAAGTCGCTGGTCTCGTCGGCGAAGCGGCGGTGCTTCTCGTCCGCCTGCTGCTGTTTCTCCTGGGGGCGCTCGCGCGGGTCCTGGATGGACAGTGCGGCCGCGATGACCATCACCTCGCGGACCACGCCGTTGCGCTCCGCCTCCAGCACCATGCGGGCCAGCCGCGGGTCCACCGGCAGCTGGGAGAGCTTGCGGCCGGTCTGGGTGAGCTTCTGCCCCTCCAGCGCGCCCAGTTCCTGGAGCAGCTGGACGCCGTCCTTGATGTTCCGGGCGTCCGGCGGGTCGATGAAGGGGAAGCGGGCGATGTCGCCGAGGCCCGCGGCGGTCATCTGCAGGATGACGGAGGCCAGGTTGGTGCGCAGGATCTCCGCGTCGGTGAACTCCGGGCGGGACAGGAAGTCGTCCTCGGAGTACAGCCGGACGCAGATGCCGTCCGCCAGCCGTCCGCAGCGGCCCTTGCGCTGGTTGGCGCTGGCCTGGCTGATCGGCTCGATCGGCAGCCGCTGCACCTTGGTGCGGTGGCTGTAGCGGGAGATGCGGGCCATGCCCGTGTCGATCACGTACCGGATGCCCGGGACGGTGAGCGAGGTCTCCGCGACGTTGGTGGCCAGCACGATGCGCCGGCCCGTGCCGCGCTGGAACACCCGGTGCTGCTCGGCGGAGGACAGCCGCGCGTACAGCGGCAGTACCTCGGTGAAGCGCAGCTGCCGCTTGTTGAGGGCGTCGGCGGTGTCGCGGATCTCCCGCTCACCGGAGAGGAAGACCAGGATGTCGCCGGGGCCCTCGGCCTGGAGCTCGTCGACCGCGTCGCAGATCGCGGTGATCTGGTCGCGGTCCGCTTCGTCGGCGTCCCCGTCCCCCTCCGCCAGGAGCGGCCGGTACCGCACCTCGACCGGGTACGTACGCCCGCTGACCTCCACGATCGGGGCGTCGCCGAAGTGCCGGGAGAAGCGCTGCGGGTCGATGGTCGCGGAGGTGATCACGACCTTGAGGTCGGGGCGGCGGGGGAGCAGCTGGGCGAGGTAGCCCAGGATGAAGTCGATGTTGAGGCTGCGCTCGTGCGCCTCGTCGATGATGATCGTGTCGTACTGGAGCAGCTCGCGGTCCGTCTGGATCTCGGCGAGCATGATGCCGTCCGTCATCAGCTTGACCAGCGTGCCGTCGCCGACCTGGTCGGTGAAGCGGACCTTCCAGCCGACCGCCTCGCCCAGCGGGGTGCGCAGCTCCTCCGCGACGCGCTCCGCGACCGTGCGGGCGGCGATCCGGCGGGGCTGGGTGTGCCCGATCAGGCCGCGGACGCCGCGGCCCAGCTCCAGGCAGATCTTCGGGATCTGGGTCGTCTTGCCGGAGCCGGTCTCGCCCGCGACGATCACGACCTGGTGGTCCCGGATCGCCGCGAGGATCTCGTCCTTCTTCTGGCTGACCGGCAACTGCTCCGGGTACGAGATCGCGGGTATGGCCGTGCGCCGCGCCTCGACCTTGAGGGCGGCCTTGTCGATCTCGGTCCCGATCTCCGCCAGCACTGCCGTACGGGCCTCCGGCTTGCGGATGCGGCGGGCGCCGTCGAGGCGGCGGCCGAGGCGCTGCGCGTCGCGCAGGGTGAGCTCGGTGAGCCGGGTGCCGAGCTCGGCGAATGCGGGGGTGGGGGGCTGCGTAGACATAGCGCGTTCCAGCATCGCATTCGGTACGGCCCACGGGCGAACCCATTTCGGTCGGCGGACCCCCGGGCGCGATGCCCGTGCGATGTCCGTGCGATGTCCGGCGGGGCCGGAGGGCCGGTACACGGGGATGCCGCGCGCGACGTGCGGCATCCCCGGACCGGGGAGACGATCGAGGAGCGGAGTCCTCCCGGGAAGCGGGCCGTAGCCCTCGCTCCCCGCGGTCCGGGGCTCCGCGCGCGTGATCCACGACCCCGGCACGTCCGCAGGAAGGACCTCACCATGGCCGCTCCCACCGTTGTGATCACCGGCGCGCTCACCGGCATCGGCCGTGCCACCGCGGAGGCGTACGCGCGCCAGGGCGCGAACGTCGTGGTGTCGGGCCGCCACCAGGAGGCCGGCGAGCAGCTCGCCGGGGAACTGGGGGCGCTGGGCGGCCGGGCGGACTTCGTCAGGACCGACGTGCGCCTCGAGGCCGAGGTGCAGCGGCTCATGGAGCACGCCGTCCAGACCTACGGGAAGATCGACGTCGCCTTCAACAACGCCGGCACCGAGGGAACCCCCGGCGGCATCGAGGACATCACCGACAAGGAGTACGACGCCGTCTTCGACACGAACGTGCGCGGGACGCTGCTGAGCATGAAGCACGAGTTCCTCGCCATGAAGAACACCGGTGGCGGCAGCATCGTCAACATCAGCTCCACCTACGGCCAGATGGGCTTTCCCGGCGCGGGCCTGTACGTGGCCAGCAAGCACGCCGTCATCGGCATCACGAAGGTCGCCGCCATCGAGGGCGCGCTGGTCGGCATCCGGGTGAACGCGGTGGCTCCCGGCTTCACCCGGACCGCCATGTACGAGCGGGTCACCGCCTCGGACGGGTTCCGCCGGGCGGTGGACTCCGTCCTGCCGATGCACCGCCCCGGCACCCCGGAGGAGATCGCGGACGCGGTGCTCTTCCTCGGCTCGGAGAAGGCCTCCTACATCACCGGGCAGACCCTCACCCTGGACGGCGGGCTGATGGCCGGCTGGCCGCTCTTCCCGGTCGGCTGACCCCGCGCGTCGTCCGCCTGCTCGGCAGGCCGGGGACAACGCCCCGGGACAACGCGAAACCCCCGCCGAGGATCTCGGCGGGGGTTCCTGCCCTTGCGGGCTGCTGTGGCTGGGGCCGGGGTCGAACCGGCGACCTATCGCTTTTCAGGCGATCGCTCGTACCAACTGAGCTACCCAGCCAGCGCGGTCCTGACGGGATTTGAACCCGCGGCCTCCACCTTGACAGGGTGGCGAGCACTCCAAACTGCTCCACAGGACCCAGCTTTGCGCTTCTCTGTGCGAGACACAGTCTCGCACAGGTCAGTGCGTGCCCCCAACGGGATTCGAACCCGTGCTACCGCCTTGAAAGGGCGGCGTCCTGGGCCACTAGACGATGAGGGCTGATGGCCCGCCGGGCGGTGTTTCGGCCGTCGGGGACGTGAGAAGCATATGGGATGCGGCGGGAGATCGCCAAAACGCTTTAGCCCGCGCCCGTCGGGCGGACCGCGGGGGACGGCTCCCGCCCGGGTGCCACCTCCGCCGGCAGGTGGCGGGAGACCTCGGCCGTCGACTGACCCAGACCGCCCAGCGTGATCTCGTCCCAGGCCTGCAGGGCGTGGGTGTCGCGGTCCAGGTAGAGCACCGAGGCCTCCACCTTCTGCGGCGTGTCGCCCTCCACGGCGCGCAGCCCGCCGCCGCCCGTCGTGCCCTGCACCATCAGCCGGCTGCCGTGCTCCAGGACGCTGACGTTCCGCTGATGGGTGTGCCCGGCCAGGATCAGCGGGACGGTGCCGTCGGCCTCGGCGGCCGCGACGGGGTTGTGGGCGATGGCGATGTCGACCGTGTGCCCGGCCGCGTCCTGCCGCCGGACGGAGTCGGCCAGCCGCTGGCCGGCCCGGCGTTCCGCGGCGTCGCCGGCGGCCTCGACCGAGCGGTCCGGGGTGAACTGCGGGTCGCCGATGCCGGCGATCCGCAGCCCCTTCACGACCGCCGAGTCCCCGTTGTCCACCACGATGGCCCCCTTGCGCGCCGCCACCGCGCGCTGGCTGTCCATCGAGTCGTGGTTCCCGCGCACGAAGACGTAGGGCGCGCCCAGGTCGGGGATGGCGGAGGTGAAGCCGTTCTCGGCGGCGGTGCCGTGGTCCATCAGATCGCCGGTGTCCACGATGACGTCGATCCGGTACTCGGCGACGACGGACTGGATGATCTGCCAGGCCGCCGGGTTGAGGTGGATGTCCGAGACGTGCAGCACCCGCAGGGTCGACGGGTCGGGGGTGTACGCGGGCAGCGTGGAGGTCGCGTCGTACAGCCGGGTCATGTTGGTGACCAGGCGTGCCAGCTCCTGCTGGTAGACGTCGAAGTCGCTGACGATGCTGCGGGCGTTGCCGACCACGGACGGCGCGCTGCTCAGCAGCCCGGAGAACTTCGGCTCCAGGACACTGCGCGGGTTCCACGTCCCGTACGCCGTGCCCGCGCAGGCCGCCAGCACCACCAGTGACAGGCCGCCGGCGGCCAGGGCCCTGCGGGGCCTGCGGTAGACGGCCAGGCCCAGGGCGGTGGCGCCGGTCAGTACGGCCAGCGACGAGCGCAGCGCGAGCTCCGCGGTGCTGTTGCGCACGTCCGAGGCGACCTCGTCCTGCAGCCCGCTCAGCCGCTCCGGGTGCCGGACCAGGGCCTGGGCGCGCTCGGGATCGAGGGTGTCGACGTCCACCACCAGCCGCAGCGGGCCGTCGTGGCTGTCGAGCTGCAGGGCTCCCAGCGGTGCCACGTTCACCTTGGTGTCCCCGGTCCACGCCGGGTGCAGGGACATCCGGGTGTTCATCGGCCCCACCGGCTCCTTGATGCTCCCCAGCACCACCAGTCCGAGCCAGCCGCCGATCAGCGTGACCGCGACCAGCGCGAGCGCGGTGAGCCAGGGGCGGTGCGGCGTGCCGAGGGCGGGAGCGGCGGGAGTTGGACGAGAGGCGCCCGCGGAGGGGGAGGGACGACGCCCAAGGGCACGACGCAGCACGGACCGGACGCGGTGCGGCAGATCTCGGAGCATTGCCGACGTATGCCCGCCTCCTCCCTCGCGTAAGCCCCGTTACCCCCAGCCCAGCTCGTGGAGGCGTTCCTCCTCGATGCCGAAGTGGTGCGCCACCTCGTGGACGACGGTCGTGGCGACCTCCTCCACGATCTGCTCGGTGGTGGAGCACAGCCGCTGGGTCGGGCCCCGGTAGATCGTGATGCGGTCGGGGAGCACCCCGGCGTACCACTCGCCGCGCTCGGTCAGGGGAGTGCCCTCGTACAGGCCGAGCAGCCCGGGGTCGGACGGGTCGGGTTCGTCCTCGACGAACACCGCCACGTTGTCCATGACCCGGGCCAGCTCGGGCGGGATCCGGTCCAGCGCGTCGCTGACCAGTTCCTCGAACGCTTCGCGCGACATCTCCAGCACACCGCCCATTGTCCGGGACGGCGGGGCGACAGGACAGCGTCCGACGCGGATCGGGTCACACGGGTGCGGCGCCGGCGAAGGCGGCGGCCGCTCCCGCGGCGATGCTCCCCACCACGAGTACGTGGTCGGCGCGCCGCACAGTCCGGTGCCCAGCAGGAGTTGGAGCCGGGTGGACGCGCCGGCCGCCACCGCGCCGGTGACCGCGCCCAGGATCAGCGACCCGGCGACGTTCACGGTGAGGGTGTCCCCAGGGGAAGACGCCGTCGTGCCGCGACTGGACCTACGGTTCGTCAGATGGCGCAGGGCGCGCCGATCGCGGCGCCCACGGCGACGAGCGGCCGGTTCACCCCTCGTCACCCCCGCGGGTGCCGTGCACGACCTCCACCTCCTCGACCGTGGCCAGACCCGTGGTCAGCACCTCCCGCAACCGCGGCAGGAGGGCCCTCACCCGCTCGGCGCTGTCCACGACGACGATCATCGGCAGGTGCGTGGGCGCGGCGCACGATCTCGCTGTGCAGCGGCCGGTGGTGCCAGGTGTCGTGCTCCCCCACGTGGACGGTGAGCCGGAGCGCCGGACCGGTGAGCATCATCACGTCCTCCACAGACGGCGGGTCAGCGCCGCCGCGGACCACACGCAGAGCAGGGCGGCAGGGCGGCGGGGCGGTCCTGGGTGTGGCCGCCAGGTAGAGCAGGGCGACGGCGACCCGGCCGGCGGTCAGCAGTCGCTGCACGTCGACCGGGTACGTCGACAAGGTCGTGAAGCCGCCGAGCACGCCGGTCCCCAGGAACGGCCGGACGAGGCGGTGCGGCGAGGGAAGGCGTTCGGCGACCACCGCCATCAGCACGCCGATCGCCGCGCAACCGGCCGCGTTCACCAGGAAGGTCGTCCTCGGGAAGGTCACGGCCGCGGTGGCGTGGAGCAGCCCCGCGCCGTAGCGGGCGAACGCCCCGGCGACCCCGCCGAGTGCGACGACGGCGACCACCGGACCCTGGTCGCGCAGCGGTGCCCTCCACCGGGAGCGCGGCGGGTCGCCCGCTGCCCGTGCCCGCCGACTGCCCATGCCCTGGGCGGTATCCGAGAGGGGCCGGGGGAGGGCCGGCCGGGCGGCGTGCGGCCGCGGGCGTGTCCCCGGGGGCCGCGGGCCCGTTGGGCAGCGCGGAACCCGCTCAGCGGGACGACCCGCCCGCAGACCCATTCCTGATCATCTCCGGACCTTCTTCAGACGTCCTCAGACCTTCCGAGGTGCTCCCGTGACCCCTGCCACAGCCCGCGCGCGCACGGCGGCCGCACTGCTTCTCCCCGTACTCGCCCTGGGGTCCCTGACCGGCTGCATGACCGTCGGCGGCACGGGCAGCGACGCCAAGCCCGACGGGATCTCCTCGGGGATCTCCGGTGAGGACGGCGGGGCCGGCGGCGCCGGCTCGGACGGCGGTCTGGGCATGCCCCGCGTCGCCCCGGGCGTCCCCGGCGGCCGGCCGGGCCGGCCGGGGCACTCCCCGTCGGCCTCGCGGTCGCCGTCGGCGAGCGCGCAGGAATCGGTGCCGGGGCCGACCCAGGGTCCGGGCGCCCCGCACAGCGGCAAGCCGTCGGGACGGCCGTCGTCCTCGCCCCGGCCCTCGACGCCCGCGTCCCCCTCCGACCGGCCCTCGCCCTCGTCGTCGCCCGGTGGCGGCGAGTCGTCCGCGCCGCCCTCCGGCGGCTCCTCGCCCGAGCCGTCGCCCTCCAGCGCACCGTCCGCCAACGGGGCCGCCTGAGGCCTCCCGGACCGAATTGGCCAAAGCGGCCACCTATGCGTATGCTGGTAGATCGTTTGATCCCATTGCCCGGCGCCGAACCGAGACGCGCCGCGTTGGCGCGTTCCTTTTCTCCTGTGGCTGACCGCATAGAGGCGGTTGTAAGCAACCTCCGGAGCTGGCGCGTGCCGAAATCTCCGAGAGGTTTTAGCTTCAGCATGTCTATTGACACTGCCGACCGTTCCGCCATGCCCTTCGACAGCAACGACACCACCGACGTCATCGACGAGGCCGTCATCGAGGAGCACACCGCTCCCGAGGCCGTCGAGGCCGAGGCCCCCGGGACCACCTTCGGCGACCTGGGCCTGGCCGAGGCCATCGTCCGCAAGCTGGCGCAGAACGGTGTCGCCACCCCCTTCCCGATCCAGGCCGCGACCATCCCGGACGCCCTGGCCGGCAAGGACATCCTCGGCCGCGGCCGCACCGGCTCCGGCAAGACGCTCTCGTTCGGCCTGCCGCTGCTCACGCAGCTCTCCGGCGGCCACACCGAACGCAAGCGTCCGCGCGGTGTGATCCTCACCCCGACCCGCGAGCTGGCGATGCAGGTCGCCGACGCCCTGCAGCCGTACGGCGACGTGCTCGGCCTGAAGATGAAGGTCGTCTGCGGCGGTACGTCGATGCAGAACCAGATCTACGCCCTGGAGCGCGGCGTCGACATCCTCGTCGCCACCCCGGGCCGGCTGCGCGACCTGATCGACCGCGGCGCCTGCGCGCTGGACCAGGTGCAGATCGCCGTCCTCGACGAGGCCGACCAGATGGCCGACATGGGCTTCCTGCCCGAGGTCACCGAGATCCTCGACCTGGTTCCCAAGGGCGGTCAGCGGCTGCTGTTCTCCGCCACGCTGGAGAACGAGATCGACACGCTGGTCAAGCGCTACCTGAAGGACCCGGTCACGCACGAGGTCGACCCCTCGGCGGGCGCGGTCACCACCATGACCCACCACGTGCTGATCGTGAAGCCCAAGGACAAGGCGCCGGTCACCGCGGCCATCGCCGCCCGCAAGGGCCGTACCATCATCTTCGTCCGCACCCAGATGGGCGCGGACCGCGTCGCCGAGCAGCTGCGCGAGTCGGGCGTCAAGGCCGACGCCCTGCACGGCGGTATGACCCAGGGCGCGCGCACCCGCACGCTGGCCGACTTCAAGGACGGTTACGTCAACGTCCTGGTCGCCACGGACGTCGCGGCGCGCGGCATCCACGTCGACGGCATCGGCCTGGTGCTGAACGTGGACCCGGCCGCCGACCACAAGGACTACCTGCACCGCTCGGGCCGCACCGCCCGCGCGGGCGAGTCCGGCACGGTCGTCTCCCTGGCCCTGCCGCACCAGCGCAAGCAGATCTTCCGGCTGATGGAGGACGCGGGCGTCGACGCCTCGCGCCACATCGTCGGCGGCGCCGGCGCGTTCGACGAGGACGTCGCCAAGATCACCGGCGCCCGTTCGCTGACCGAGGTCCAGGCGGACGCGGCCGGCAACGCCGCCCAGCAGGCCGAGCGTGAGGTCGCCGACCTCACCAAGTCCCTGGAGCGCGCGCAGCGTCGGGCCGCCGAACTGCGCGACGAGGCCGACCGCCTCACCGCCCGCGCCGCCCGCGAGCGCGGTGACGACCCCGAGGCGGCCGTCGCCGCCGCCCAGGCCGAGGCCGCCGAGGCGGTCGCCGCCGCTGCCGCCGTCCCGGCGCAGGCCGAGGCCCCCGCCGAGCCGGCCGAGCAGCGCACCTTCCAGCGCCGCGACGACCGGGGCAACTACGAGCGCCGCCGTGACGACCGCCCGTCGTACGGCAACCGTGACCGCGACCGCGGTTACGAGCGCCGCGACGACCGTCGTGACGACCGCCCGTCCTACGGCAACCGCGACCGCCGCGACGACCGCCCGGCCCGCCCGTCCCACGACCGCCGTGACGACCGTCCGTCCTACGGCAACCGTGACCGCCGCGACGACCGTCCCGCGTACGGCAACCGCGACCGTCGTGACGACCGCCCGTCGTACAACAGCCGTGACCGCCGCGACGACCGCCCGGCCCGCCCGTCCTACGAGCGCCGTGACGACCGCCCCGCGTACAACCGCGACGAGCGCCCGGCGGCCCGCTCCTACGACCGTCCGTTCAACCGTGACCGTCGTGACGACCGCCCGTCGTCCTTCGGCCGCGACCGCGACAACAACGACCGCCGTCCGTACGGCCGTCGTGACGACCACCGCCCCGGCACCACCGGTACCGGCACGGGAACCGGCTCCTTCGGCCGTCGTGACGACAAGCCGCGCTGGAAGCGCAACGGCTGACGCCGTGTGAACCGCGCCTGAACGTAAAGGGGCCCGGCAGGTGGACACCACCTGCCGGGCCCCTTCGCGTTGCCACCTGGGCTTCCGGGGCCTGAGAGGCGGCTGTTAGGGTCCGTGGTAATTGCGTGGGGGGTACAAGCCGGGGGGCTTGGGGGATTCCGCGGCGCCGGACGCCGCGACACCAGTGACCGCTGTGCCGCTCCGCTTCTTCGTGACTTCCAGGAGGAACGGGTGGCCAGACGTGCCCTCGTCCGTGGCGGCGCGGCCGCCGTCACCGCAGTCGCCACCGCCGTGGCCCTCGGTTCGCTCATGCCCCTGGCAGCCGCCGATCCCGTCGGATCCGCGGAAACGGTCTTCCAGGCGGATCGCTACTACCCGCGTTCGGACAGCCTGCTGAGTGCGGGCCCGACGGGGTACCTGCACATCCAGGAGGGCCGTGAGGGCCTTCTGTGGACGCGCTATGACACGGGCGCGACGACGGAATTGGGGCAGTGGGCGGAGGGTTCTTCCGCGGTTTTTCTCGGCTCGTCCTCGGACATCGTGGTCGAGCACGTCACGTCCCCCGACGAGGCCGTGGTCCTCCATGACATGGCCGCCGGCACCACCACTGAGGTGCCGATCACCGGGGGCTCCTACCTCGGCGCCTTCGGCGGCCACGTGCTCGGCCAGGTCAGTGAAGCCGGCGGCAGCAGGGCACTGCGGGTGTACGGCGGCGACGCGCCCGCCGAGGGCAGGCCGGTCGCCGGGTGGCCGTCCGGTGTCACGTCCCTCCCCGTGGTCATGGGCGGCGACGAAGGTACGGCCGTCGTCCGGTACCTTCAGGCCCGCTCCTACCATCTGGCGCTGGTGGACCTCGTCGCCGGTAAGGTCACCCGTGATCTGGCCCTTTCCGCCATGCCGACCGCCGTGGCGCTGAGCGACGACCGGTTCGCCTGGTTCACTGCCGGGAACACGGCTCATGTCCTGTGGCGGAACGACTTGACGGCACCCGAGAAGCCGGTGGGGTTGCCCGGTACCTCGGGCGTCCCGTTCCTCGGGCTTTCGGGCGACTGGCTGATCGTGGCGCGTTCCTACGACGGTCACGGGGACATGGCGGACGCCTCCGGCCAGCCGCTGCGCGCCGTGCCTCTTTCCGGCGGCGATCCGGTGACCGTGCTGCGTCACGCGGGCACCGGGTTGGTCCCCCTTCCGGACGGCGGTCTTCTGGTGGCGGGAGGAGCGGACTCGGCCCATTGGTCGGTGCGCAAGCTGACCGCCAAGGGTGCGGCAGCACCGGAGACCACCGAGGTGACCGCCCTCGCTCCCGTGGCCGCGAGGATCAATCGCCTCTCCCTCGCCAACGGCACCCTGGCCACGGACGAGGAGGACAGCAGCTTCATGGCCGAAGACGTCGTCCGTCGCGTCAGCGGGGACGGGTCGCTCTCGGTGAGTGCCCCGGTCCTGAGGGACTGGTCGTTTCCGGACTCCGACGGCCCGGTTGCCACCGGGGACGGCCGTGCGGTCCGGGTCACCGACGATCCGTGGGGTGATCCCGGTTCCTCTGTGCAGTCGATCGACGAGGACGACGACGCCGGTTTCTTCTACACCTACTCCGGTTCCGCGACTCTCGTCGACGTCTCGGGCCGCTACGCGATCGTCAACGGCACGTCGCCCACCAAGCAAGTCGTCGGCGACCTCGCTGTCCACAGCAACCTTCGGCCGATCCTCACGCGCCCGGTCACCGCGGTCGCGGTCTGGGGCAGCAAGCTGTGGAAGCCCGCGGCGGCGAAAGGCAGCGTCAACTCCTACGACCTGAAGACGAAGAAGACCTCCGCCGACATCGCCCTCGGCTCCGGCTGCGTCCCCCAGGAACTGCAGGCCGTAAGCCGCTGGCTGTACTGGTCCTGCGGTCCCACGGCCAAGGCGGGTGTGTGGGACCTGACGGCGAGGAAGAACATCCCGGTCCCGTCCGGCGAGGCGCTGCTCGGCGACGGATACCTCGTCCGTCACGACCGGGCCGCGGGCGAGCTGCTGCTGACCGACTTCCACAAGGGCGGGGGGACGGCGGCGGTCACGGCCGCCTTCGCCGATCTGCCGGCCGGCGATCCGCAGGCGGATCGCCGGATCACGTGGACCGTCGACAAGTACGCCGGCAACGTGGCCTACGTGGATTCCGCCCAACGCATCCACATCAAGCCGGTCACCGTGCCGCGTTCCCCCGTCGCCCTCCTCGATTCGCGGGCGGACACCTTCACGAACCTGCGCCTTCCCGACGTGGGCGACAACACCTGGCACGGCACCTGGCTGCTGTCCCGCCCGCCCGTGGTCTGGGCCCTGACCTTCCGGAACCGGGCGGGCAAGGCCGTGCGGACCATTCGCGGCACGGCGCACCAGGGTGCGCAGGTCAGCACCACCTGGAACGGCACTGACGACCATGGCGCGGTGGCGGTCGGGGGCTTCCACACCTGGACGCTGGCCACGGACCCGGGCGACGGCACCGGCTTCCGCACGGTCGCCTCGGGCGCGATGCAACTGGCCGGCGCCAAGAGCGCGTGGCGCGACAGCGACGGCGACGGCATGGGGGAGATGCTGGGCCTGCGGCCGCAGGGCGTGCTGGACTACGACGGCTTCGCGCCCGGCGGGCAGAGCGTCGTGCTGACCAGTTACTCCAAGGGCTGGAACCCCACAAACCGCTTCGTCCCCTTCGGCGACCTCGACGGCGACCGCTGCATGGACACCCTGATGCGCAACACGGCTGGCGAGCTCTACCGCTACAGCGGCCGGTGCAAGGGCCCCATCACCACGACCAGCCCCCGAATCCTGCTGGGGAAGGGTTTCCAGGCCTACAACGTGCTGACCTCGCCCGGAGACCTCACCGGTGACGGCCGCGCGGACCTCATTGCCCGCAGGTCCTCCACCGGCGACATCTACCTCTTCGCCGCGACGAGCAGCGGAAAGCTGGCGGCGGGCAAGCGGATCGCGTCCAAGTGGAGCGTGTTCAAGAAGCTTGTCGGCGTGGGTGATCTCAACGGTGACGGGTTCGGCGACCTGCTGGCGCAGGACAAGTCGAACGAATTGTGGCGCTTCTCCGGGGACGGCAAGGGCCACTTCAAGCCCCGTGTCCTGCTGGCGAAGAACTGGGGGGCCCAGTACAACGCGGTCGTCGGGGTCGGGGACATCTCGGGCGACGGCAACGCCGACCTGGTCGCCCGCGACAACTCCCACAACCTCTACCGCTACGGCGGGACCGGCAAGGGCACCTTCGGCGGACGGGTGCTGATCTGGTCCGCCATGACGGGCTACGGCGCAGTCTCCTGATGGAGGGGAGACGATGAGGAACGTGGTCGTGGGGGGCCGCCCTGCCGACGCTCACCGGTTGCGCCGGCGTGGCGGTTCGTCCTCGAACTCCCGGTCCGCCGCCTCGAAGGCGCGCGGCGTGCGGTGTTCCTGACGTACGGGACCGGGCGGTCTCCGTGCCGCTCGGCGACTGGCGGAAACGTGGCGGCAACACCCCAGTCGTCCACGGGGCGAATACGGTCAATTTCAGCCAGCGGCCGACGCATGCCGTGCCCCCGGCGAGGGAATCGCTGGGGGCATGACAATTCCAAAAGGAACGGACGCGGCCGAAGGGCCCGCCGCCCCGGTCACCGACGAGGAACGCCTCGCCCAGCTGGGCTACACGCAGGTACTGGCCCGCCGCATGTCCGCGTTCTCCAACTTCGCGGTCTCCTTCACGATCATCTCGGTGCTCTCCGGCTGCCTGACGCTCTACGCGTTCGGCATGAACACCGGCGGCCCCGCGGTCATCACCTGGGGCTGGGTCGGCGTGGGGCTGATGACCCTGGTCGTCGGTCTGGCCATGGCCGAGATCTGCTCCGCCTACCCGACCTCCGCGGGCCTGTACTACTGGGCCCACAAGCTCGCCCCGGCGCGCAGCGCCGCCGCCTGGGCGTGGTTCGCGGGCTGGTTCAACGTGCTGGGCCAGGTCGCCGTGACCGCGGGCATCGACTTCGGTGCGGCGAGCTTCCTCAACGCGTACCTGGACCTGCAGTTCGGATTCGCCAGCACCCCCGGCCACACCATCGTGCTGTTCGCGGCGATCCTGCTGCTGCACGGGCTGCTCAACACCTTCGGCGTGCGCGTCGTCGCGCTCCTCAACGACATCAGCGTCTGGTGGCACGTGCTCGGCGTCGCACTGATCGTCGGCGTGCTCGCCCTCGTGCCCGACCGGCACCAGTCGACCTCGTTCGTCTTCACGCACTTCGTCAACAACACCGGCTGGGGCAGCGGCGTGTACGTCGTGCTGCTGGGCCTGCTCATGGCGCAGTACACCTTCACCGGCTACGACGCCTCCGCCCACATGACCGAGGAGACCCACGACGCGGCCACCGCCGGCCCGCGCGGCATCGTCCGCTCCATCTGGATCTCGTGGATCGCCGGCTTCGTGCTGCTGCTCGGCTTCACGTACGCCATCCAGTCGTACGACAAGACCCTCGGCACGGCCACCGGTGTGCCGCCCGCCCAGATCCTCATCGACGGCGCCGGCGCGGTCGGGGGCAAGCTGCTGCTGCTCGTCGTCATAGGCGCCCAGCTCTTCTGCGGCATGGCCTCCGTCACCGCCAACAGCCGCATGATCTACGCCTTCTCGCGCGACGGCGCCCTGCCCTTCTCCGCCACCTGGCGGCGCATCAACCCCCGCACCAAGACCCCTACGAACGCGGTCTGGCTCGCCGCCCTGGGCGCACTCGTCCTCGGCCTGCCCTACCTGATCAACCTCACCGCGTACGCCGCCGTGACGTCCATCGCCGTCATCGGCCTGTACATCGCGTACGTCATCCCCACGCTGCTGCGCATCCGCAAGGGCGACGCCTTCGACCGCGGACCCTGGCACCTGGGCCGCTGGTCCCGGCCCATCGGCGTCGTCGCCGTCGTGTGGGTGGGCTTCATCACGGTCCTGTTCATGCTCCCCCAGGTGAGTCCCGTCACCGTCGACACCTTCAACTACGCGCCCATCGCCGTCCTGGTCGTGCTCGGTTTCGCCGCCGCCTGGTGGTTCGCGTCCGCCCGGCACTGGTTCCTCCGCGACCACGCTCCGGCCCCCACGGACACCCCGGGCTGACGCCGCCGGCGGTCGTCGTCGTCCCCTCCGCGACGGCGACCGCGTCCAACAGGCCCAATGCGCTCGGAGCGACGGCCGACGTCCGGCTATGCTGCGGTGTGCGGGCCGTTAGCTCAATTGGCAGAGCAGTGGACTTTTAATCCATTGGTTGTGGGTTCGAGTCCCACACGGCCTACCCGCAGGCGGTTGGTCTCGCCACCGCTGTCCTGCGTGAATGCGGCCCCACCGGTTCCGACCGGTGGGGCCGCAGCCCGTTCGCGGGGCGCGGGGACCGAGGGCCGGCCCGCTGCCGGCCCGGGAGTCCGGCGATCACGTCCCGCCCGCCGGGCGTCGAATCCCCCGGGACAGCCTGCCTGTTGCGGAGCGGGACGGCCGACTGTGCCTCAGATCACGCGCGGGTGCCGGTCCTCGTGCGGGGCCGGTCCTCTCCGCGGGTGAGCCGGACTCAGACCGCGGACGGCTGTCCCGCGGCCTGGGCGGGTCGCTTGCCCAGGTTCTGCCAGCCGACAGCGCCGAGCACGGGGAAGAGGATCAGGACGGCCAGCCAGCCCGCCTTGGGCAGTATGCGGATGCGCGCCTCGGGCGTCCTGATGCAGTCGACCACAGCGGACACGTACAGCGCCGCGACTATCAGGTAGATCGCGTAGACCAGCAGCGACGACATCCGGCCACCTCGTTTGCCAGGGGCACGTGCCCGCCTGTGTGCGGCACGGTCCGGCCTCACCCGCAAACCATGGTACGGGCGTGCGAAAGCGCGCTCGAGGCGGACGCGGCGGTCCTTCGTCACAGCCAGACGCCCGGCCCGCTCCGCGCCGGCCGAAGAGGGCCTCGCGGCGCAGGAACCCCGGCAGATCGATCGGGCTGTGGGCGATGCCGAGGATCGTGCCGTCGATGCGGACGCCGCGGCCCCCGGTGCCCGTCGGCGGGCAGCCGGCCACTCGGCATGCCACCTGGCCGGGATGACCCGGGGCAGGAACGGTCGCATCCTGGAAGTGCGGCCCCGCTCGCACACCCCGGCAGGCACTTGCCCGCGCGGCGGGGTCGCCCGGGGAAGCGGTCCGGCGCGGCTCTCATCCTCCACGCTAGGGCCACGCCGGACGCCGTCACCCATTGAGCGTGCCACGCGCGCGCCTGCGGCCAAGGCGGGGCAGGATGGCGGTGCGAGCCCGAGGGCCACGGTCCGGAACCCGCCAGGTCCTCGCGCCATTGGTCGGCCTCCGTCGCGGCGAAGCGGCGGGGGCCGAGGTCCGTCCGACAAGTGCGGGCACCCACCGCGGGTGCGCGGTGGGTGCCCGTGCCGTCCGTCCGTGGCCCTCGCCGTCGGGCGCCCGGCAGTCTCAGGACGCGGGGCCCGGCGCCGGCATGGTTCGGTTCGACCAGGTGCGCGCCCGCGACGCCGGGGCCCGCTGGACGCGGGTTGCCCCCCGCTGACCTGCGGCGAGTGCGTGGCCACCGGGCGCCGGCCTCCCCGACGTGCTCGGCGAGCCGCGCCCCCGCCCCAGAAGCACGGCCTTCACCGTTTCCGCCAGAAGTGGCGATCCCGCGGTGCTGCCGTGCGCACCTGCTTGCCCGGCGCGGGGCCGGACAAGAGCCAGGGCAGCAGAGCCCAGTCCTGGAGGTGCAGCCATGAACACCGCAGACGCCCGCGCCCTCCTTGGCGGAGGGGGTGCCGAAACCGTCCGGGCCCCGGCCCGCCGCGCGATCGGGACCGCACCGCCGTCACCTGAACTGCTGGCGCGACTGCGCCGCGTTTTCCTGGGCCCGCCGTCAGCGGCGGATCCCAAGCGATGAGCGCTCCCGCCGTCGAGCGGTTGAAGGGGTGACGACGCGACTCGAGTGGCCCTACCGTTCCCCCATGAGAACCGTGCTCTGGACGCTGGCCGGACTCTTCTTCGGAGCTCTCGCCGTGTCCAGCTTGGTCGAGATCGTCACCGGGTTCCGGAGCGGGTTCGGTGACGTGGTCATCGGTGCCGGGCACCTGATCCTCAGCGGTTTGGCCGTGGGCCACGCCATAGGCAAGGCACGGAAGGGCCATGCCGCCCCGAATCGGTGACCCCGGGATCTGGCGGACGGCGGCCGCCCGGGTCAGGACGCGTAGCGGGTCACGTCGGTCACCCGGCACGTCACCTTCCCCGTGGCCTCCGCCGTGCCCTGCGCCTCCTCCTCCGCGATCTGGCCGGGGCGCAGGTTGTTCGTCGCGGCGAAACCCTCGCTGATCCGCGTGCCCTTCGCGTCGACGAACTCGACCTGCACCATGTAGTTCGACGTCTTCGAACTGCGGTTGGTGATGGTGAGCTTCGCGCTCGGCCACGTGGTGAAGGCCTCGATCTCGCACGCGGTGAGTCTCACGTCGCCAGTCGGGCCTGCCGCCGCCTCCCGCGCGCCGTCGTCTCCGTGCGTCGCGGGCGCGTCGGCCGACGCCATGCCCGCCCCCGGCTTGGGGTCGTCACCCCCGCCCCCGCCCCCGCTCGCCGCGACCGCGATGATCGCGAAGAGGACGGAGAGCAGCACGATGCCGAGGCATCCGAAGCCGACGATCTTCCCCGCGCCGGACTTCCTCGGGGCCGGGGCCGGGGCCGGCGGCGGCGCGCCCCATCCGGGCTGCGGAGGTCCGGACGGCGGCGGGTACTGAGGTTGCGACATGGCGTCCCCCTGAGTCGTGGTGCGTGTGGGTGCAAACGTGGCAGAGCGGCGTATGACGGGGCATGCCACCACGAACTCCGTGACGCGGCCGTGACCGTATGGGGACGGATCGCTCATTGTCGGGCGTACGAGACGGATCGTCCGCCGTACGCCGGTCAGTTGGAAGCGGACGGCCGGGCCGCTGGGCGCGGGTCCAGGGCGCGGGGCGGGGCTCCGTAACGGATGGGGCGTGTGCGCCGGAGTACGGCGCGCCCGTATCGTGGGGCACCGCGAGCGCCGCCGCGCGGCTCGTCCCGCGACGCTCGCGCCGCCGACGCCCATCGCACTTGCCAGGAACCGGACCTCATATGACCGCACCCTCCTTGCACAGCTCCGCCGACCTCGCCTCCCTCAGCCCCGAACTCCGGGACGACCTGCGCGGCTACGCGGACCTCGGCGGTTTCACGCTGACCGCCGCCACCCACGCCTGGTACGCCGCCGCGGAGACCGTCGGCGGCCCCGAGGAGGCGCGCGCCGCCTCCACCGTTCTCACGGAACTGCGTGTCCGTGACCTGCCCGCGGTCACCAAGGCCGCGAGCCGCATCGGCGAGGGCACGGACTTCGTCGCCCCCGGCACCGTGGAGGAGACCGAACGGATCGTCGCGCTGCTGCTGCGCGTGCGGTCCACGCTGCGGACGCTGAGCCCCGAGGCGTACGGGCTGTCCGACGAGGACCTCGACGAACTGATCGCCGCCACCGCGAACGGCGCGTGGCGGCGCGAGCGCGGCCTCAAGGTGTCCTGGCTGCGCCGCCGCGCCCCCGGCAAGCGGGCCCGTGCCCTCGCTGCCGGCCGGGCCCGGCGCGACGCCCTCCACGCCGCGCTGACCGCCACCTCCGCCGACCGCGCCGAATGGGCCGCGCTCGAGGTCCCCGGCCGCCCGACCCTCCCAGCCGACGCGGACTTCCTCGACGAGGGCGCCCGCGCATCGCAGGCGGCCGTCGAGGGCCTGCGCGAACTCGGCCGCCTTCTGGGGGCCGAGGGCGACCTCGCGGCCCTCCCGTTCACGGAGCTGACCGAACTCCTCGATCGCCTCGCCGCGGACGAGGGCACACTCTTCCGCCTCCCCACCCTCCGCGCCACCCGTGACCGCCTCACCGAGGGTGGCCTCACCGATCTCCTCGCGGACCTCACGGAGCACCGCACGGACTCCGCCGCACTTGCGGCCCTCCTGGGCGAGACCGCGGCCACCGGTACGGCGTCCGTGCCCGCGCCCCGGTCGTCGGCGGACCCGGCCGTCGAGTCCGGTGTCGAGGCGGAGCCTGCTGCCGACGAGCCGGTCGTCGCGCCCGTGGCCGACGTCGAGGTGGTCGAACCGCGGTCGCAGGTGAGCGTGGAAGCGGAGCCGGAGCCGGATGCCGCTGTCCCTGCGGTAGCTGAGCCGGAAGCGGCTGTCGAGCCCGAGCCCGAGCCCGAGCCCGAGCCCGTGGCGGAGGCCCCCGCGCCGGAGCCTGAGGTTGTCGCGGAGTCGGAGCCCGTGGCCCCGGCGGAGGTTGAGGCCGAGCCTGAGCCGGAGGCCCTGACGCTTGCGGAGCCCGAGGCTCCCGTGATTTCGGCGGATGTTGAGCCCGAGCACGAGCCCGTGGCGGAGGCCCCCGCGCCGGAACCCGAGGCTGTTGCGGAGTCGGAGCCCGTCGCTCCGGCGGAGGTTGAGGCCGAGCCCGTGGCGGATGCCGCTGTCCCTGCGGCAGGTGAGCCGGAAGCGGCTGTCGAGCCCGAGCCGGCGGCCGAGGCGGTATCCGAGCCCGAGCCCCAGCCCGTGGCTGCTGCTGAGCCCGCCGCCGAGGCGGTGACGTCGGAGCCCGAGGCCGAGGTGGCAGCCCCGGCCGAGCCGGAGACCCTGACCCCTGCCGAGCCCGAGCCGGCGGCCGAGGCTCCCCCGGCTCCGGCGGAAGTTGAGCCCCGGCTCGCCCCAGCGCAGCCGGTGGCGGAAGCCCCGGAGCCCGAGGCGGCGGCCGCGGAAGCGGTCGAAGCGGTCCGGTCCGAGGCGCCCGAGGAGCCCGGCGTGGGGCGGCTGGCGAAGCCGGCGATCGTGGCCGGGAAGGCCGTGACGGCGTACGCGCCGGAGGAACTGGCCGCGCTCGTGCGCTGGATCGACACGGACGGCGTGAAGCGCACGGACGACGAGTTGCTGCGCGCGGCGATGAAGGAGCTCGGGTTCGCCCGGCTCGGGCCGCGCATCAAGGAGGCGCTGGGCGCGGCGGTCGCCACAGCGCGGGCCTGACCGCGCCGCGAAGGCGGGACACGGCGGCGCATGCCGCTCCGTGGGGGCACTTTCCAGCCAGGGAAAGTGCCCCCACGGGCGTTTTCCGGACGGGGCGAGCGCCACGTGCGTGCCTTCGTCGCACACACATCCGTGCGATGTACGTTCCCCTGGGGGCAGAGCCGAGGACCGCGGGAAGAAGCACGCCCCGACCCGCGCGGGGGGACCCATGAGCAGAGACCGCCGTAATCCGCCGGAGCGTCCGGGGGCGGCGGCGAGGCAGCCGTCGCGCCCGGTGGGCGTGGCGACCGCGCGCCGTCTCGTGTCGCGGATGCGCCCGGCGTACCCGCGTCCGGGGCGGACGGGGCCGCGCCGCTGGGTGCCGTCGTGGCGGCAGGTGCTGGGGCTGGTGCTCCTCGGCCTGTCAGGGGTCTCCACCGTGGTGGGCGTGGCCTATGCGGCCACCGACATCCCCGAGCACCTCAACGACTTCGCCACGCAGCAGGACAACGTCTACTTCTGGGCCGACGGCTCCGAGATGGCGAGGACCGGCCCGGTCAACCGCCAGGACATGCCGCTCGACACGATCCCGGAGAAGGTGCAGTGGGCCGTGCTGTCCGCGGAGAACGCCACCTTCTACTCCGACTCGGGTGTGTCGATGAGCGGTATCGGCCGCGCGGCGCTGAACATGGCGGGCGGCGGTGACACGCAGGGCGGCTCCACGATCACCCAGCAGTACGTGAAGAACGCCTAACCAGAACCAGACGTTCACCCGCAAGTTCTCCGAGATGTTCATCGCGATCAAGCTCGACAACAAGATGAGCAAGAAGGAGATCCTGCAGCGGTATCTGAACACCAGCTGGTTCGGCCGCGGCGCCTACGGCATCGAGCGGGCCTCCTGGGCGTACTACGGCAAGGACGCGTCGGAACTGACCCCGAGCGAGGGCGCGTTCATCGCCTCCCTGCTCAAGGGCGCCGGCCTCTACGACCCGGCGGTGAGCAGGGCCAACCACCGGCGTGCCGTGGAGCGGTGGGGCTGGGTCCTGGACCGGATGGTGGCCACCGGTCATCTGTCGCAGCGGGAACGCGCGGCGTACCGCACCTTCCCCGAGCCGCACGACCCGCCCAAGTCGGCCGGCCTGGACGGTCAGACGGGCTACCTCGTGGACACGGCGCGGGCGTACGTCAGCGCCCACTCGCCCATCTCGGACAAGGAGTTCGACCTCGGCGGGTACCAGGTCCACACCACCTTCGAGAAGCCGAGGGTGGCCGCCATGGCGGGCGCGGTGAAGAAGGAGCTGAAGGGCGTCCGGGGCACGGCCGGCGTGCGGGCCGGGGCGGCGTCGGTGAGTACCGGCGGGCGCATCCTCGCGCTGTACGGGGGACCGGGTTATGTGGAGCAGGGCTTCAACGACGCCAACATCACGATCGTCCCCGCGGGCACGACCTTCCTGCCCTTCGTGCTGGCCTCGGGCATGGAGAACGGCGTCCTGAAGCAGCGAGGCGAGCCCCGTACGCCGGTCGACGGTTCGACCCTCTACGACGGCGACGACAAGGTGGCGATCCGCACCCCTGAAGGGCCGTACTGGGACCGGGGCGGCCGGGTGGTCAAGGGCGCCAACGACGGGGGCCGGTCTTGGGGGCAGATCTCCCTGCGGGACGCGCTGGCCGAGTCCGTCAACGCCCCCTTCATGCAGCTCGGCATGGACGTGGGGCTGGACCGGGTGACGGCGACCGCGACCCGCGCGGGCCTGCGGCCCGCCGGCATGGGGGCGCGGGTGCCCGCGTTCTCGCTCGGCAACTCCACTCCGAGCCCGATCCGCCTGGCGAGCGCGTACGGGACCTTCGCCGACCGCGGTGTCCACGTCGAGCCGTTCTCCGTGGACCGGATCGACCGGCACGGCGCGACGGTCTTCCACCAAGAGGTGAAGGGCACGCGCGTGATGGCGGCCGCGACCGCGGCCACCGTGACCGAGGGGTTGCGCGACTCGGTCGAGCACGGCGCGGGGCACGCCGCCGCGGCGGCCGGGCCGGGTGCCGCGGGGAAGCCGGGTGTCGCGGAGGACGAGGTGATCGGCGCCCCCGTCGCGTCCTGGTTCGCGGGTTACCGCGGCGAGGTGTCGACGGCGGTGGCGTTCTTCCGGGTGGACCCGAAGAAGCAGGAACTGGTCGCGCTGAAGGGTCCGGGGGTCTCCGGGATCAGCCCGACGCGGGTCTGGACGCGGGTCATGTCCTCCAGGGGGTGAGCCCACGGGGACCCGGGGCCGGACGGGGGACCCCGCGCGTCACTTGAGGTACGTCGTCCAGTCCGGTGCCTGGGCGGGGTCCAGGAGCCGCAGTTTGTACAGCACCTCGGGGTCCTGCGCGTCCATCCAGTCCGCGAGCTCCTTGAAGGAGACGCAGCGCACGTCCCTGCGGACACAGACGTCGCGCATGACGTCCTCGACGGCCTTCATGTACGCCCCGCCGTTCCAGGTCTCGAAGTGGTTGCCTATGAACAGCGGGGCCCGGCTGCCGTTGTACACACGCTGGAAGCCGTTGAGGTAGCCCCGGCGGGTCTTCTCCTCCCACTCCGGGTACTCGGCCGGGTCGCCCTCGGTGCTGTCGCCGGACTGGTTGGCGAGGAAGTTGAAGTCCATGGACAGCACCTGGAAGTCGCTGTCGGCGTAGGGCACCAGCTGCAGCGGGAAGTCCCAGATGCCGTTCTTCTTCGCGGGCCATATCTGGAAGTCGCCGGGGGAGCTGGCGTCGTACCGCCAGCCGAAGGACTTCGCGGCCTTCAGCAGGTTCTTCTGGCCCTCCAGGCAGGGGGCGCGGCCGCCGGCGAGGTCCTTGGCGTAGTCGAAGGGGAGCGGGGCGATGTCCTTGTAACCGGTGTTGGTCTTCCAACGCTCCACGAAGGAGTAGGCCTGCCTGATCTCGCTCTTCCACTCCTCGACGCTCCAGTCGCCGCCGCCCTTGGCGCCGCAGAAGTGCCCGTTGAAGTGGGTGCCGATCTCGTCGCCGTCCTCCCAGGCACCGCGCAGCTGCTCCAGGGTCTGCCGGATGTGCTCGTCGGTGGGGAAGGAGATGGCGGCGCTGCCGACGCCGTGCTGCGGAGGGTGGTACAGCGCCCGCTTCGACTCGGGTACCAGGTAGATGCCGGTGAGGAAGAAACTCATGTGGGCGTGGGTGTCCTGGGCCACCCTCCGGAAGTGGGAGAAGAGGTGGTCCTGGTTCTGCAGGGCGCCGTCCCAGGAGAAGACGACGAACTGCGGCGGTTTCTCGCCGGGTTCGAGCTTCTCGGGCTTGAGCTGGCCGGGCTGCGGGCCGGTGTAGGCGGTGGAGCCGTCGCCGATCACCCGGGTCCTGCCGTCCCAGGGCTTCACGGTCTTCTTGGCGCGGTCCTTCTTGGCGCGGTCCTTGATGCCCGGGATCGTGGGGTACTCCGCCGCGCCCGCGGGCGACGTGCCGCCGCCGGTGTCCGGCCCCCGGCTCACCCCGGACAGCCCGACTAACAGCGCCGCGACGGTCCCCACAGCCGTGAGCACGGCCGTGCCGCGTCCGGTTTTCGCCATGCCAGCACGACCGCCTCACGCCCCGAACCCCACGCCCCCAAGAGCCCTACGCCTTACTGACTACGCGTAGGGGTCGAGAGGTTGCGTCACACGGGTCACCTTCTTCGCGTCGAGGGCGGGGATCGCGTCCTCCCGCCCGGTCTGCCCGTTGGGGTGCCATGTGCCCTCGACCCGCAGCCAGGTGTCCGCCGCGGGCGCCGAGATGGTGCCGCGGATCAGGACCTTGTGCGTGAGGGCGTCCGCGGCGCAGCAGCTGATGGTCAGCCGGGTCAGGTACCAGCCGCCGCCCTTGGCCGGGGTCGCGAAGCCGGTGAGCACCACCCGCCGTCCGGCCAGCGACCCGGAGTCGTCCCGCACCGCCCGCACGGTGAAGTCGGCCAGGGTCATCGTCAGCGGGTCCGTCGCGGGGAGCGGGGGGAAGGCGGCGTTGCCGGCGCGCGACGGCTCGACGGCGGTGCTCTCCGAGCGCTGCGCGGTGTACGAGCCCAGGGCGGGCGGCGCGATGAGGAGGACGGCCAGTACGGGAAGGGTCAGCAGCCACGCGCTACGGGGCCCGACCTGCGCGTGGTCCCGCGCCGGCCCCTGTTCCGGTGTCCCCCCGTCCTGCCCGCCGTCCGCACCGGCGCCCGGGGCGGCCCGGCTGCGCAGCTGCGCGTGGAGGGCCAGGACCACACCCGTCACCCCGAGGGCGACCAGCAGCAGACCGGAGGCGACCAGGTACGGCCGCATGGACTCCCGTACGTACCGCAGGTAGGAGGTGCCGAGCAGGGAGATGCGCAGCACGCACGCGCCGAAGAGGACGAGCAGCAGGGCTCTGGTCTCGCGCCTCACAGCAGCCACCACCCCACGAGCGACGCCATCACTACTCCCGTCACCAAGGTGGCCGCCGAGAAGCGCCACGCGAAATCACGACCGAAGGTGCCCGTTTGCAGGGCGAAGAGCTTCACGTCGACCATCGGGCCGACGACCATGAAGGCCAGCCGGGCCGTCATGGGGAAGGCGGTCAGGCTCGCCGCGACGAAGGCGTCGGCCTCGGAGCAGACCGCGAGCAGCACCGCGAGCACCGCCATGACGAGGACGGAGACCACGGGCACCCCGCCGAGGCCTTCCAGGAAGCCGCGCGGCACCAGCACATTGAGCGTGGCTGCGGTCAGCCCGCCGACCACGAGCCAGCCGCCCGCGTGCAGGAAGTCGTGCTCCAGGGTTTCCCGGTACCGCTGCCGACGGCTCTCCCGCCCGGTGCCGCCCGGCAGTTCACCACGGGCCTTCGGGCGCAGCCATTCCGGCCGTCCGAAGCGGGCCCACAGCCAGCCCATGGCAGCGGCCGTTGCCAGGGAGGCGGCGAAGCGCGCGAGGACCACCATGGGCCGGCCCGGGAAGGCGACCGCGGTCGCCGTGAGCACGACGGGGTTCACGGCGGGCGCCGACAGCAGGAAGGCGAGCGCCGCCGAGGGCGCCACCCCGCGGGCCATCAGCCGCCCGGCGACGGGTACCGAGGCGCACTCGCAGCCCGGCAGCACCGCCCCGGCGACCCCGGCCAAGGGCACCGCGAGCGCCTCCCGCTTCGGTAACGCCCGCTCCAGGAAGGAGGCCGGCACGTAGACGGCGATGGCGGCCGAGATCACGGTGCCCAGCACCAGGAACGGCAGCGCCTGCACGCAGACGGCCAGGAAGACCGAGGCCCAGGCGCGCAGCCAGGGCGCGTCGAGGCGGCCGGCCAGCGGGCCCTGGGCGGCCAGCACCAGGAGCATGCCGCCGACGAGCAGTTCGAGATCGCGGGCGTGGGGTCTCCTCCGCCGTCGGCGGTCCCGGCGCGGCTGCCGGTCCCGCTCGGTCCGGAGGGCTTCGCCGCCGCCCGCGTGCTCCGTCGGGATCATCGTCAAGGTGCCCCCCGCGGTGGAAACGTCGTGCCGTACGTCGAACAACCGCGCCATGTTCGCATGTCTGTATGTGCGTTCAGCGACGTGATCGGATTGGGGGGCGACTTCCAGATTTCACCTGAACTCTCTTGCCTTGCCCCTTTCTACGCGCGTAACTTGACGCAGGCCGCCGTACGTTGGCCCGAATCCGACGGGCCGACGGCCGTTGAAGGAGAACCTCGTGCCGATCGCAAGACCGAGCCGAAACCGCAGCCGCACCGCGGCATTCGCTCTGATATCGACCGGAATCGCCACTTCCGTCGCCCTGACCGGACTGCCCGCCGCCCACGCGGCCCCGTCCTCGTCCGCGGTCGTCGCCGAGGTGTACGGCGGTGGCGGCAACTCGGGTGCGACGCTGACGAACGACTTCGTCGAGCTCGCGAACGCCGGGACGGCCGCGTACAACCTCTCCGGCTACAGCGTGCAGTACCTGCCCGGTTCGCCCTCCGCCTCCTCCAAGTGGGGCGTGACGCCGCTGACCGGGTCCATCGCCCCCGGCGGCCGCTACCTGGTCTCCGAGGCCGCCGGCACCGGCGGTACGACCGCCCTCCCGGCCGCCGACGCCAGCGGAAACATCGCGATGAGCGGCACCACCGGCACCATCGCCCTGGTCTCCGGCACCACCCCGCTGACCTGCCTCAGCGCCGCGGACTGCGCCGCCGACACGCGCATCGTCGACGTGGTCGGCTACGGCACCGCCACCGTCCGCGAGGGCAGCCCGGTCTCCGGCGCGAGCAACACCGCCTCCGTGTCGCGCGGCTCCTCCCTCGCCGACACCGACAACAACGCGGCCGACCTGACCGCCGGCACCCCGAGCCCGGTCAACACGGCGGGCCAGACCCCCGGCGGCCCCGGAGGCGACCCGGGCGACGGCGGCCCCACGGAGCCCGGCACCACCCGCATCCACGACATCCAGGGCACCACCCGGGTCTCCCCGCTCAAGGGCCAGACCGTCACCGGCGTGCCCGGCATCGTCACCGGCGTGCGCACCACCGGCTCCAAGGGCTACTGGATCCAGTCCACCGGGACCGACGTCGACGCCGACCCGCGCACCAGCGAGGCCGTCTTCGTCTACACCGGCTCGGCCAACCCGACCGTCGCGGTCGGCGACAAGGTGCTGGTGACCGGCAAGGTCTCCGAGTACTACCCCGGCACCGGCTCGCAGTCGGTCACCGAGATCACCGGCCCGACCGCCACCGTGCTCTCCAGCGGCAACACCCTGCCCGCCGCGGTCCGCCTCGACCAGACCACCATCCCGGACACCTACGGGCCGGACGCCGCCGGCGGCAGCATCGAGAACCTGCCGCTGCAGCCCGACGTCTACGCCCTGGACTTCTACGAGGCCCACGAGGGCGAGCTCGCCCGCTTCACCGGCGGCAGGGTCGTCGGCGGCACCAACGAGTTCGGCGAGGTGTGGCTGACGCTGAAGCCGAACGAGAACCCCTCCGAGCGCGGCGGCACCGTGTACGGCTCCTACGCGCAGCCCAACACCGGCCGCATCAAGGTGATGTCGCTGAACAGCGGCGCCCCGGTCCCGGTCGCCAACGTCGGCGACACGTTCACCGGCGACACGACCGGCCCCGTCGACTACGACAGCTACGGCGGCTACAACCTCCAGGCCACCACCGTGGGCACCCGGGTCGACATGGGCCTGAAGCGCGAGGTCACCCGCAAGCAGAAGGACGCCGAGCTCGCGGTCGCCACGTACAACGTGGAGAACCTCGACCCCTCCGACCCGGCCGACAAGTTCGCGCGGCTCGCCGAGGGCGTCGTCACCAACCTCTCCTCGCCGGACATCGTGGCGCTGGAGGAGATCCAGGACAACAACGGCGCCGTCGACGACGGCACCGTGGCCGCCGACCAGACGGTGCGCAAGTTCATCGACGCGATCGTCGCCGCCGGCGGCCCGCGCTACGACTGGCGCTCGGTCGACCCGACGAACGACACCGACGGCGGCGAGCCCGGCGGCAACATCCGTCAGGTCTTCCTCTTCAACCCCGACCGCGTGGTCTTCAAGGACCGCCCGGGCGGCGACGCCTCCACCGCGGTCGCGCCGGTCGCGACCAAGAAGGGCGTCCGGCTCTCGGTCTCGCCCGGCCGGATCGACCCGGCAAGCACGGCGTGGACCAGCAGCCGCAAGCCGCTGGTCGGCGAGTTCGAGTTCAACGACAAGCAGGTCATCGTCGTCGCGAACCACTTCAACTCCAAGGGCGGCGACGAGCCCCTGCACAGCAAGGACCAGCAGCCCAACCGCACCTCCGAGGCGCAGCGCAAGCAGCAGGCCACCGAGGTCAACTCGTTCGTGAAGTCGCTGCTGGACGTCGACAAGAACGCGCGCGTCGTGGTCCTCGGCGACCTCAACGACTACGAGTTCTCCGACGCCCTGTCCACGCTCACCTCCGGCGGTGTGCTGACCGACCTGCTCACCACGCTCCCCGCCGAGCAGCGCTACACCTACGTGTACGAGGGCAACTCCCAGTCCCTCGACCACATCCTGCTCAGCCCCGACCTGCGGCGCTACGACTACGACGTCGTGCACATCAACGCCGAGTTCGCCGACCAGGCCAGCGACCACGACCCGCAGATCGTCCGGATGCGCCTGAGCGGCGCCCAGGCCGACGACTGACGGTCCCCGACGGTCGTGTGATCACGTGGAAGGGGGGCGGTGCCGGCCGGCACCGCCCCCCTTGCGCGTACCGGACGTGTCAGCGGTGGTCGCGCTCGTGGTGCGGGACGCCGTTGCGGAGCGCCTCGTCGCCGGTCCAGGTGGCCAGCAGCTGCAGCGCGGCCTCGGAGGAGGAGCCGGGCTCGGCGGTGTGGATGCACATGGACTGGTCGGCGTCGGCGGGGAAGACGACGTTCTCGTAGGCCAGCGTCAGGTCGCCGACGACCGGGTGGTGGTAGTGCTGGACGCCGTGGGTCCGCTCCCGGACGCCCTGGTCGGCCCACCAGTCGCGGAACTCCGTGCTCTTTATCGTCAGTTCGCCGACCAGCTCGGTCAGGCCGGGGTCGTCGGGATACCGCGCGGCCTGTGCCCGCAGGGCGCCGACGAGTTCGGCGGCGTAGGCGGCCCACTGCCGGTACAGGTCCCGCGCGGCCTCGTCGAGGAACAGGAAGCGCGCCAGATTGCGGTCCCGGTGCGGGAGCGCGTCGAAGTCGGTGATCAGCGCCCGGGCCAGCCGGTTGGACGCCAGGACGTCGGCGTGGCGTCCCAGTACGAGGGCCGGTGAGCGGCCGTCCAGCAGATTCAGCACGCGGTGCACCTCCGGCCGGACCCGCTGCGGCCGGTGCGGCGGGCGTCGGCGGGCGGCGCGGCGCGGCCGCGCCAGCTCGAAGAGGTTCGCCCGTTCGTCCGCGTCCAGCCGCAGGGCCCGGGCCACGGCGTCCAGCACCGCGTCGGAGACATTCTGGTGCCGGCCCTGCTCCAAACGGGTGTAGGAGTCGGTGCTCACACCGGCGAGCCGCGCCAGTTCCTCCCGCCGCAGCCCCGGCACCCGGCGCGCCGTGCCGCTGACCGCCACCCCCGCGTCCTGAGGGCTCAGCCGGGCCCTGCGGGTCCGCAGGAACTCCCTGAGCTCGGCGTTGTGCTCCATGTCCTCCAGTATGGGCGGCCGGTCATACCTCCGCCCGGCCCCGCGTCCCCGCCCGGGTCGCGGGCCCGCGGGGCCGCCGATGCGGGGCGGGGCAGCCCCTCAGGAGTCACTGGGCGCCCTCCTCCAGGCGGCGGAGGCGTTCCTGGAAGTGGTCGAGGCGGGCGCGCAGGGCGGCGGCCTCGGCGGCGAGCTCCTGACGGAGCGGAGGGGTGCTGTCGGCAGGGTGCGGCGCCTCGCCGGTGACGTGGACGCCGGGGCCCGCGAGACGGCCGAATTCCGCCGGGGTCAGCACCCTCAGGCCCGCCGCGCAGACGTGGCAGTTGGCCTGGAGCCCGCGCCAGCCCGGCAGGCCCGTCCCGTCGCGCACGAAGACCCGTGCCGGGCGGCCGCAGCGGCAGGCCGCCATACGGACGGTGCGCACCCGCTGCCGGGCGTAGCGCATGCCGCGTTCGTACCGGGTGTACGCACCCAGCACCCCGACCTGCAGGATCACCGCGTCACCGCAGTCCGTGGCGCAGGTCAGCGCCTGCGCCTCGGCCGCCGTGTGCAGGCAGTAGAAGCCGCAGTCACAGCCCTTGGCGGGGCTGGCGTGCCGCCTGCCGTAGCCGCACCGGGCGTCGTCCAGGACGCCGTACACGATGCGCCCGCCGAGGGACACGCCCCGGAAGCCGACGCGTGTGCCGTCCGCGGAGAGCATCGGGAACGCCAGCTTCCAGCCGGTCGGCGGCACCGCCGGCCGCTCCTCCGGCAAGCGGCGCCCGTACCTCACCGGACCGCGGCCTCGGCGCTCTCGGGCTCCCCCATGGCCGCCTCGTCCGCGCCGGAGGCCGTCCGGGCCGTCACGGCCGTCGCGACGTCGATCTCCTTCGCGACCCCGGCCGGCTCCTCGCCGGTCTCCTCCGCGTAGCCCTTGGCCAGTGCCTTACCCAGCTTCATGCCAGCCTCCAAGATCGGGCGAATCCGCCGTACTCGGGCATGATGACGCACCCTCGCGGCCGTCGCACAGGGGGCATGGGGGCTCCCCGCCGCTCCCGGCCGGTTCCGGCCGTACGCCCCGGGCCGCCCTGCGGGACGGTGGCCGGCGACCGTGACAACGGCCCCTCGAAGGCCCTGCGGTTGACGGCGCATCAGCATGCGGCCCGCCGGGCGACCGACTTGCCCTGCTTCGCTTGGGTTTTGGCACCTGCCCCGAAGCCAGCACGCGGCAGCCGCGGGTGTCAAGGGTGACGATCCTCACCCCGCCGTCGAGTGGTGCGGGGGGTGCGTGAGGGGCCGCGGTGCCGAAGCCCTCCGTGCTGTCGCCGTCCGCCGTGTCCCGCCGTCGCGCGCACCGCGCTCCGCCACGGCCCCCGCGGCCGCCGTCCGCCGACCCGCTTTCGGCCGCGCCCAGTGGCGTGAAGTGCACCGCAGACTCGTGGCGGACGGCACCGCGGAGGACCTGGCGCGGGGTCTCGGCGCCCGCCGGGAGGGGGTGTTGGGCGCTCGGGGTCCGGGGCGACCCTCACTCCTCGTGAGCAGAGCACTCCCTTCCGCATAACGACTGATGCACACTCACATCTCCCGTAGGTCACGGCAGTCACAGTGGAATGTGGAGAAATGCCCGTTCCATCCGCATAGATTCCCGCTGTGAACTCGCCGAAGCGGCTTGGAATTGGGTGCCGCCTCTATTAACGTTCGATAACGCAGCGCGGTCACCCGTCGCCCGCCAGGGCGGCGCCGTGCGCTTGCCGAATCCCGTCCGCGGGAACCGGGGAACCACTTCCTGGGGTGAATCGGGGGCCTTTCACGGTCCTCGTAGGAGACCTTCCTGCTCCGAACCCGTCAGCTAACCCGGTAGGCGAGAAGGAAGGAAAGGAGTGCGCCCGCGTGGCGTCGAACGAGCCTGCCCTGATACCCGGACAACAGCGACAAGGGACCGGGTACACCAACCCCGAGTGGGACACCGCCGAGTGGAACATGGCCGCCGGCTGGACTCCCCCGGCCGCCGAGCAGACTCCGCCGACGAAGAACGCGATAGACGGCTGGGACACCGCGGAGTGGAACTTCGCCGCCGGCTGGGTCGAGGAAGCACTCGCCGCGGCCCCCGCCCCCGTCGCCGAACCGGTCGCGCCCGTCCAGCCGGTCGCCCCCGTGCCCGAGCCGCGCAGCGCGGTCGAGGCCGCCGCCTTCGTCGACGGGGCGTACGACGCGCCGGAGACCGGCCCCGCCCACGAGGCGGACACCCGCGACGCGTACACCCGCGACGCGTACACCGCGCAGACCACGCAGACCTTCTCCCCCTTCGGCGAGCCGGAACCGGCCGCCGAGCCGTGGAACCCCACCGAGGAGTCCACCGCCCCCGTCCGTGGCCGGCACCGGGTCGCCAAGCAGCGCTCCCTGTCCCGCGGTTCGGCGGTCTTCGGCGTCGCGGCCGTGGCCGTGCTCGGCGTCGGCGGTGTCGCGACCGCCGAGGGCAAGAACCCGCTCCCGGTCTCCCTGCCCAACCTGCCCGAGGTGAACAAGGTGCCCGGGCTCGGCTCGCTGCTCGACAGCCAGCCCACCGCCAAGCCCGTTGCCCAGGCCCTGACCCCGGGCGCCGGCGAGGCGCTGCGCAGCCGGATCCTCGATCAGGCCCAGCAGCAGCGGAACGCCGCCGACGCGGCCGCGCGGTCCGCCGCGCAGCAGCAGGCCGCCGCCAAGGCGGCCAAGGCCGCCGCCGCGCAGCAGGTGCGCGAGGAGGCCGCGGCCAAGAAGAAGGCGGCCCAGGAGGCCGCGAAGAAGGCCGAGGCGCTCCGGCTGGCCGAGCTCGCCAAGAGCTACACCCTGCCGCTGACCTCGTACACCCTCACCGCGAGCTTCGGGCAGTCCAGCTCCCTGTGGGCCAACACCCACACCGGCCAGGACTTCGCCGCCCCGACCGGCACCCCGGCCAAGGCCATCCACAGCGGCACCATCACCTCGGCCGGCTGGGCGGGTTCGTACGGCTACCGCATCATCCTGACCCTCGACGACGGCACCGAGCTCTGGTATTGCCACCTCTCCTCGATGCTCGTCACCTCGGGCAAGGTCTCCACCGGCGACACCATCGGCCGCGTCGGAGCGACCGGCAACGTCACCGGCCCGCACCTGCACATCGAGGTCCGCCCCGGCGGCGGCGACCCGATCGACCCGATGCCGTGGCTGCGCAGCATGGGCATGAACCCCTGATCCCGAGCTGACGCCCTACGCACGGACCCCGGCGGCCTGGTGACACCCCCGACACCAGGCCGCCGGTCCGTCGTTTCCGGGCCGATGACCTACGGGACGAGGAAGTTGTAGAGCTCCGAGATCCGCGGTGGCCCGCTCGGCTCCGGGAACCCGGACTCCTTGGCGGCGGGCATCATGATCACCAGGTAGGCCTCCAGCGCCTCCGCCGAGTTCCACACGTTCACGATCCGCAGACCGTCGTTGGTGATCACTGCGGCGTGGGCCAGCAACCCGGCGGGGGGATGGCCGGGGCCGAATCCGGCGCGGTGATTGGCCTCCTCGTACTGCAGGGCCGTCACGCCCGGGAACTCGACCTCCGCCAGGACCGTCATGGGAACCTCCCGTTTCCCTCTACGCCCAATTTCCCCCGGCTGCGGAGCGCCCGCAACGGGAGGCCGCCGCGCGTCCCGGGGACGCGCGGCACCATGGGCGAGGCCGGGAAAGCCGCTACAGCGCCTCCATGCGTACGTCCGCCGCGTCGCAGGCCACCGTCTCGTCCGCGTAGACCTCGCACACCGGGCGCCCGTCGGGCGTCATGGTGTGCTCGACCTCCCACAGGCTGAGCTCCTCGCCGCTCGCGAGGAGGAACGCGTGCTCGTACAGCGTCCAGCCCACCACGCGGCCGGTCCCGATACGGGTGTGCCGGCCGGTGACGTACGCGATGTCGTGACCGACCGCCGAACCCAGCCGGGCGCGCAGGTCGTCGCCGGGCGCGTCCCTGTTCTCGGCACGGCGCAGCACCCGCCAGGCGTGCTCCGCGGAGTCCTCCCGCATGTACTGCCTCGGGCCGGGCAGCGGCTCCGCCCCGACCCGCGGCAGCCGGGCCAGCCACTCCGCGGCCTCGGCCTCCAGCTCCTGCGGCGCGGGCTCACCGAAACGCAGGTCGATCACATGCTGCGCGGCGACGAGCACGTCGGGGTCCGCGTACACCTCGTACAGCTGGTCCTCGCCGGGGCCGGTGTTGTGCTCGATCTCCCACAGCACCTGGGTGCCGCCGTCCGCGAGCAGGAACGTGTGGCGCAGCGTGCGCCGGCTCAACCGCCGCGGCGGCCCCTTGCGCTGGCGGAAGGACGCCAGCTCCGTGCAGCCCATCAGCGCGGTCTCCAGCCGCCCCAGCACGACGTCGTCGATCTCGAACGCGTTCTGCGCCCGCGCCAGCACCACCTCGACGTCCGCCGGACCTGCCCCACCTGGTCGCGCGTTCCCCATGCGGTCCTCCTGCTTACGGCATTCCCCGCGCACCATTGCTGGGCACACAGCGTAGTGGCCCGTGAGCACTCCGCGTCGGGGGTACGGGAAAAATGGTGCACCCCTACCCGTAGGAGGCGCGTAAACGGGACAGCCCCCGCGGCGTACCCCCCGATGCCACTATGCGCCCATGCGCGCGCTCTTCGTAGGCCTCTGCACACTCGACGTCATCACGCGGGTCGACCACGTCCCGGCCCCCAACGAGAAGCTGGCCGCCTCGGCCCAGCTCATCGCGGCCGGCGGGCCCGCCACCAACGCCGCGGCGACCTTCGCCCACCTCGGGGGCGAGGCCGTCCTGCTCACCGCCTTCGGCGGCCATCCGCTGTCCGCGGCGATCGACGAGGACCTGGCGGCGCTCGGCGTCGCCGTCCTCAACCTCACCGCGGACTCCCCGGAGCCGCCGGCCGTCTCCACGATCCTGGTCACCGAGTCCACCGGCGACCGGGCCGTCGCCTCCCCTGCATCGGCCCGACCGACGCCGCCGGACGACCTCGAAGCGCTCGTCGCCTCCGCCGACCTCGTCCTGATCGACGCCCACCACCCGGCCCTGGCCCTTCCTGCGGTCCGCCACGCCCGCGCCGCGGGCATCCCCACCCTGCTCGACGCCGGCAGCTGGCGCCCGGGCACGGCACCCCTGCTCCCCTACACCGACCTCGCCGTCTGCTCCGCCGACTTCCGCCCCCCGGGCACGTCGTCCCCCGCCGACGTCCTCGCCTACCTCCGCGGCGCCGGCGTCCCCTGGCCGATCGTCACCCGCGGTCCCCTCCCGGTCCTGTGGGCCGACGGCGAAGTCCCCGTCCCCGCCCCCACGACCGTCGCCGACACCCTCGGCGCCGGCGACATCTTCCACGGCGCCCTCGCCCACGCCCTCCTCACCCACGTCCGCACCCGCCTCACCCCCGCCCTCCTCACCACCGCCCTCCGCTCCGCGGCGGCAACCGCCTCCCGCTCCTGCGCCTCCTTCGGCACGCGGGCATGGATGCGGTCGTGAGGTACGGGTGGTATCCACCTTCGGGGATCAGGACCTGTCCCGACCGCTCGTCCTGTTCGCGACCACGGTGAAGAGCACTGCGCCCACTGCGAGGACGGCCCAACCGACGGCCGACTCGGACACGGACATCTGCGTCTGCTTGGGCAGCAGCGACAGGCCGCCGAGCACGACGAACATGGCAAACATGTAGCTCAGCCCGGCCAGCAGCAACCAGCGCAGCAGTCGACTCACGCGCGCGTTGGACGACTTGTCGGTCATGGGGATTCCGCCTCTTATTCGACGATGTTGTGGCACTGGGTCCCGCGCTTCTCGCCACTGGCGAAGAAATCTGCGCAGGCTTTCCCGTAGTGCTTCAACGTCCGCCTAGAGTCATCGACACGCCCTACCGCCGTCATGAAAGTGCACGAGTGGTGCATGGAACCCGGCCGAATGAGGTATGTCTTCCCGTCAGCATCCGAGTAGCGCCAGTCGATATGCCAGTTGCACCACTTACCACCACCGGTGTCGCCGCCGAGGATGTCCTGCACCGATGCTTCCTCGCGGGTGATCGTTCGTCCGCTTCCCTTGATGACGTGACCGATCGTGGCTCCGGGAGCACAGAGCTGCAGACCCTTTACGTCGAAGCAGAAGCTTCCGACCTTCCCGTACCCCACGGCCGTGGCCGAAGCCGGTGCCGAAAAGCTGATGATGGTGGCGACGGCGGTGGACGCGGCAAGAGCCGCCTGCGTGATATACCGCGCTGCAACGTTCGCTCGCTCCATGGGGACTCCTCCGATGCTCTTGAACTGCGGATGCACCGGAAACGGGGGGAGTGGATCACGAGGTACGCCGTGTTGCACGGTGGTGACACAAGGTCGCCCCAGGGAGTGGTGCAGGAACCTTCAAGCGGTAGTTCTGCAACAAGATCAGCCGACGGCGAGCGCGGAATAGGTCCACACGTCGGCGGGCAGTTCGTGCTGGAGTTCCCATTGGATGGCCATGGGTTTGCTGCCTTCGTGCGTCCGGTACTGGGCCGGGCCGAGAAGCATCCAAGGCTGCGGTCCGCCGATGTCGGTCGTGTTGTAGCGGCGGAGGAAGAGCAGGACGTGTGTCCCCATCTGACGGTGGCGCTGGTAGCGCAGGCCGGTAGGTGAACTACTGGAGGTCGCGTTCTGCGATTCCCAGTGGAAGCGGACCTCGCTCATGGCGTAGTCCTTGTACCGCGTCTGCGGTGAGAAGTCCTTCTCGTCCTTCTCTAGAGTGATGAATAGCGCGTCTGTCCGAATGTCCTCGCACCATTTCACGCCCGCTTGGAAGTGTCCGGGCAGGGAGCCGCCCAGGGCTGCGTCTCCGAGAGCGGAAAGAATCTCGGCGCGGTTGTAGCCGGCGTGCACGGTCAGGGGCAGGTGCGCGTGCGGGCCCGTCAGGGGGACGGGAACGTGGTCGGCGCGGTCCAGGTTGTAGGAGAGGACTTGGCGGAGTTCGCTCCGCAGGTCGGGCTGAACCCGGAGTGCGTCGAAGCCCTCCTGGTAAGCGGAGAATCCGTTGCCGAGCGGCCACAGTGAGAAGAAGAGCATCCGCGCGTAGGCCTGCCCGCGCTCGTCGAGGTCCCCGTACGGGGGAGCGTCGTCCCGCAAGAGGCGCTGGTAAGCAGCGACCCGCTCCGGGTCGTTGACGTGCAGGATGGCAGAGACCCGCTTCAGGAGCGCGGCTTCACCCTCGGGGTGTTCAGGGGCGAGCAGCTTGCTGCGGCGCAGGAGGCCGGTCCACGAGTTGCCGCCACGGTAGATCTCCTTGAGTTCGCGCCTGCTCTCAGCCAGATAGCCCGCGAGGGCGGGTTCTGCGTAGGTGCTAACTTCGCGAGCGAGTTGGGCGACGTTGACGTTGATCTGCGTACGGATGTTGTTGATCACGGCTTCCTTGGCCTTCGGCTCAAGGATGATCTGGCAGCCGGACGGCAGTTGCGGGAAGTCATGCTCGATGTTGGATAGCAATCGGTTGCGTGTGAAGTTCGTCAGAGCCCGGAACTGCTCCTCGAAGCGGAACTCCTTGCGGTGCTGGCCGATGAAGTCGAGCACGGTCAGGACGGCCTTGCCCTCGCTGCGCCGCAAGCCACGGCCGAGTTGCTGCAGGAAGACCGTCGCGCTGGAGGTGGGGCGGAGCAGCAGGAGCGTGTCGACGTCCGGGATGTCCAGCCCCTCATTGAAGAGGTCGACGGAGAATAGGATCTGAACGGTCCCGTTCTTCAGCTCGTTCAGTGCCGCCCTCCGCTCCTCGCGAGGAGTCTCCCCAGAGAGCGCCTTGGCGTTGAGCCCCGCTCGGCAGAAGAACTCAGCCATGAAGTGGGCGTGCGCGACGGAGACGCAGAAGCCCAAGGCCCGCATGGAACCCGGGTCGGCGATCTTGTCCTTGACGGCCCGGACGACGAGTCGAGCACGTGCGTCGTTGCCGGTGAACAGATTGTTCAGCCCGTTCCGGTCGTAAGTGCCGTTCGTCCAGGTCACGGCGGTCATATCCGTGTTGTCGGTGATGCCGAAGTAGTGGAACGGACTCAGCAGGTCGTTCTCGAGCGCTTCCCAGAGCCGCATCTCGGCGGCGATGCGACCGTCGAAGTACGCGTCCTGGACGTTTTGGCCGTCCATGCGCTCCGGTGTGGCCGTCAAGCCCAGCAATTCCAGGGGGGTGAAGTGATCCACGATTTTGCGGTACGTGGGCGACACCCCGTGGTGGAACTCGTCGATGACGACGACGTCGAAGTGGTCGGGCGCGAACCTGTCGAGCGCCTTCGCATTGAGGGACTGGACGCTGGCGAAGACATGGGTCCAGTGTTCCGGGATCTCGCCGCCGACGAGCAGTTCACCGAAGTTCGCGTCCGTCAGGACGTCCTGGTAGGTACGCTGCGATTGCTCGAGGATCTCCTGCCGGTGTGCAACGAAGAGCAGCTTGAGGTCATCCCTGCCCAGCACTTTGCGCAGGTTTCTGTAGTCGAACGCGGCCATGACCGTCTTGCCGGTCCCCGTTGCGGCCACGAGGAGATTGCGGTGGCGGCTGTGGACGTCTCGTTCGACGTGCAGCCGCTCCAGCATGTCCCGCTGGTGTGGGTACGGTCGTACTTCCAGCCCGGACAGACTGATGGCGCGACTGCCCGATGTCTGGTTTCCGTTGCCGGCGGCCCGCCGGAGGGCTTCGTCGAGACGTGCGGCGTGCTGGTCCGGGTCGTAGGTCTCGAAGGACGGCTCGCTCCAGTAGGAGTCGAAGGTGGCTTCGAACTTCTTCAGTACCGCGGGCGTAGCCACGGACGAGAGCCGGACGTTCCATTCGAGGCCGTCCAGCAGGGCGGACTTGGAGAGATTGGAACTGCCTACGTAGGCCGTGTCGTAGCCGGTGTCGCGCCGGAAGAGCCAGGCCTTGGCGTGCAGCCGCGTGGAGCGCAGTTCGTAGTTGATTTTCACCTCAGCATCGAAGTCACGCACGAGCCGGTCGAGGGCCCGGCGTTCGGTGGCGCCGATGTACGTCGTGGTGATGACGCGGATCCGCACACCGCGGGCTTGGGCTGCCTTGAGGGCCTGCTCCAGCACCCGGAGCCCGTGCCACTTCACGAAGGCGCAGAGCAGGTCGATGCGATCGGCGGTCGCCAGCTCGTGCCGCAGTTCGGAACCAAGGCTGGGGTCCTCGGGCGAGTTGGTGATCAGTGCCGTCTCCGACAGCGGCGTCGCGGGCCTGACCGAGTAGACCCCGGCCGCTTCCTCCCGAGCCACGGCAAGGAGTTGCCGAGGACCTTCCGCGACTGACTCCTTCCCCTGGTGGGTGCCATCGATCGTGGAGACCGACTCGAGGATCAGATTGGCAGCCACGATCTGTTCGGCCGGACTGAGGTCCTTGAGGACGCGCTCGACCGCTCCTCCGATGTGCCGGGAGAGCACATGCGGTGATGACTGCGAACCGACGACCTCATCGTGCACGGTCCAGCCCTGCGCGCGCAGCGTGTGGATGCGCTCTTCGAGCTGGCCGGTGATCAGCTGCTCGTAGAGACCCGTCACTGGATCCACAGAATGAGTCGCGTCAGTCACAAGGCCCCCCGAATGTCGTCACGATGGTCAAGTTCTACAGCAAGCCGCTGACAGCCATGCCTGCGCTCTGCCCCTCCCGTCGGGGGCCGACCTAGGCTGGCGGGCGTGATACGTGCCGTCGTGTTCGACGTTGGGGAAACGCTCGTCGACGAGACCGAGATCTGGGGTTCGTGGGCTGACTGGTTGGGGGTGCCCAGGCATACGTTCTCGGCAGTGTTCGGGGCGATGGCGGCCCGCGGACGGGAGCAGGGGGATGCTTTCCGTGTGTTCAGGCCCGACTTCGACGGGGAGGCCGAGGAGCGAGCGCGCGCCGCGGCCGGGAGGGGAACCCGATTCGGTCGTGAGGACCTGTATCCGGATGTCCGCCCCTGTATCCAGGCGCTGCGGGACATGGGCGTGTGGGTCGGGATCGCGGGGAACCAGCCGGTGCGGGCCGAACGGGATCTCATGGACTGCGAGCTGCCGGTGCAGATGATCGCGACGAGCGCGGGATGGGGCGTGAAGAAGCCGGATCCGGCCTTCTTCGAGCGGATCATCGCGGAGTGCCCGTTTGACGCTCGCGAGGTGGTGTACGTCGGGGACCGCGCGCTCAACGACGTGGTGCCGGCCAAGACTGCTGGATTGGCGACGGCACTGATCAGGCGCGGCGTGTGGGGCTTTGTGCCGGACGAATTCGATCCCGAGCAACTGGCCGATGTCCGGCTGCACGGGCTGGATGAGCTGCCGCAGTGGGTGGCCGCGCGTCGGCGGGCGTGAGCTGGGCGGCGGGCGCAGCATGGGCGCATGAGTACGAGCGAGACCCCGGTCACCGATGGCTTCGAGCAGGCGTTGGACGCGTTGCGGCGGGCGCCGTACGGGGTGGGGGACGAGGCGTTGTGGGAGGTGGAGGGGAGCGTGCTGTGGGAGGCGCGCATGCATTTGGAGGCGTGGGAGCGGGTGGTGCGGGGGCTGGAGGCGGGGCGGGTGACCGCACGGGGGGAGCTGGCGTGCCGGGACGGGGTGGCCGGGCTGGCACGGAAGCTGCCGGGGCCGGTGGCGGAGGTGTACGGGGAGGCCTTGGGGGAGGTCGACGGCCGGTACATGGAGCTGACGCTGGAGGACGACGACGCGCCGGGCGGCGCAAGCGGCTGGTGGTGGGGCCGGCGGCCGCGGGCGGGGTGGGCGTGACAGTGGGGCCGGGCACACTGGTCGTATGTGCCGAAGCATCAAGACGCTGCGTCCGCCGATGACGACCGACGTGAGTGACGAGGACATCAGGGCGGCCGCCCTCCAGTACGTGCGGAAGATCTCCGGGTTCCGGGCGCCGGCGGCGCACAACCGGGAGGTCTTCGAGGAGGCCGTGGACGCGGTGGCCGCGGCCACGCGGGAGTTGCTCTCCGGGATCGAGGTACGCGGGCAGCAGGCGCCGGCCTAGCGGGGCGTGTCACTCGGGGTGCGTGGGTGATTTCGGTAGGTTGTCGCCTGCTTGCTTCCGTCTGTCCGTCCAACGCTCCACTGGGGTACGCCATGTCCGTTGTCCGCAAGGCCCTCGTCGTCACCGCGCTCACCGCCCTCCTGCTGGCCGGCGCGGTCGTCTGCCAGTCAGCGGCCGGGGAGTGACACGTACTGGTGCAGGCCCGGGATGGTGAGCAGGTTCGCCCGCAGGAGCTGGTTGTAGGTCACGACCTGTGTGAAGAACAGCGGGATCGGGATCGTCAGCCCGGGCGGCAGCGGGGGCGGCATGTCCGGGGTGAAGGTGACGGGCAGCAGCCCGAGCAGGTTGCCGCTCAGCACCCGGGTCAGCAGGACGACCGGGCGGCCCGTGGCCGTGGTGGTGCTCCAGGGGCGGCCGTCGGTCTCCAGTTCGCCCTGGCAGGGTGCCCAGGGCGCGGGCTCGGGTGACACGTGGCCGATCCCGGGCAGGCCGATGTCCAGCATCGGCAGGGCGAGGCCGGGCAGCCCGTGGAAAGGCGGCGTCCAGTTCTCGGCGCGGCCGCGTGCGCAGGCAGGTGAGAGCAGGCCGGCAGTCTGGCGCAGGTTCGCGATGTCGACCCGCCAGGCGGTGAAGACCAGGACGCGCTCGCGGCCGTGCCGCGTGGGGACGCCCGTGATGCCGCGGTACGTCAGCCCGGTCAGCACCAGCAGCGGGGTCAGCACGCGGAAGGGCTGCTCCGCGGCGAGGCCGGGCGGGCGGTAGCGCCCGGCGCCGATGGACAGTTCCAGCGAGACCTGCGGCAGGCACCAGGGGGAGTCCGGCGTGCCGCCGCCGATGCGGATGCGTGGTGGGAGCAGCGACAACGGCGCGTCCATGCCGCGGTCGGCGGGCGGCCGGGGCACGATCAGATCCAGCAGGCTGTCCGGGGTGATCTTGTTGCCGGACAGGATGCCGGTCGGGACGTGCGGCGGCTGCGGCCTCCTCTTCCCCGGGTCGCTGCCGCGAGCCTCCCGTCCGCGCTGCGGCGCCGCGCGCCGGGGGACCCCCTCCGCGCGCGGCGCGGGCGGCGCGGACGGTGCGGCGTGGCGCAGCCCGAGCAGGTCCGACACCGCCCCGAGCAGGCCGCCGCCCCCGGACGACGGTGACGCGGACGGCGAAGGGGACGGCGAAGGGGACAACGGGGGCACCGGTGCCGCCCGGCGCTGCGACGGCACGGGAACGAGCGGGGCGGCCGGGCCGTGCGGGGCCGACCTCGGCGCCGGCGGGCCGATGTCCAGTTTCCCGTGCACCGGCAGCGGCGCCTCCAGCCCGACGCCGAGACGCAGGCCCGCTCGCGCCTCCTTGGCCGTGCCGGTGCCGTGCACGGTGGGGTGGCGTGCCTGGTACAGCCCGTCCAGGACGCCGCAGATCGCCTCGTGCGCGCGCCGGGTCGCCTCCGCGCCGGACTCACCGGACGCGCCGGACGCACCGGACGGCGGCCCTTCGGCCGCACGGTGGTCGTGCGCCGCGGACGCCGCCATCGGCTGCAGGCCCCCGGCCAGCAGCGCCCCGCCCACCGGGATGACGCTCAGGGCCCGCAACCGCGTGACGGTGCCGGCCCGCAGGCCGCGGCTGGTCTCCGGCTGCGGCCCGGCGGGGGGTGCGGCCGGGGGCGCCGCGGGCGGCGGCTCCGGCAGGTCACCCCCCGGGGCGCCGGGCGCCGCAGGGGCGTCCGGCTCCCGCGGGGCCTCCGGATCGTGCGCCGGGCCCGCACCGCCTCCGCCCCCGCCCCAGTCCGGCACCGGCCGTCCCCGTCCCCAGCGGCCGTTCCCGTCGCCGTAGGGCACCCAGCTGACGGCCATCGCTCCGCCCGCCACTCCGAGCAGGAAGCCGATCAAAAAGCCGCCGAAGTTGGACAGCACCAGGGAGGCGACGGAGAAGACCAGGGTGGCGATGCCGGCGAACGTCCGGTAGTGCGGCGCGAACCACATCGTCAGGCCGAGGACGATCAGGAAGACGCCCATGAGCAGGCCGGAGACGCCCGCGATGCCCTCGTGGATCATGAGGGACAGCGGCGCGAGCGGGATGGAGAGGATCTCCAGGCCCGCGAGCAGGGTCCAGAAGCCGGCCCAGAAGGGCCGGGACCGGCGCCAGAGGCGGAAGCGGGACCGGATTTTCCTCGGTGGGATCAAGGCGGCGGGCCCCCTCAGAAGCAGGAGTGGTCGCCGCGCCGCACGGTGAGGTGCAGGTCCGGCAGTCTGAACGTGGCCGCGCTGACGGAGCGCGTGGTCTGGCGGAGGTCGTTGATGACGACCGTGGAGGCCTGCTCGGCGAACGTGCCCGGTGTGCCCTGCACGCCGGGCACGCCGCGCACGGTGCCCGCGTCCTGGCCGATGTTGATGTTCTGGAAGACGGCGTCGCCCCGCAGGTCGTGGGCGTCCGCGATGAGGCGGTCCGCGTGGGCGGGCGTCGAGGTGAGCCGCAGGGTGACCGCGCCCAGTAGCGGGATGTTCTGGACGACGGACTGGCACAGGTGGTGGAGGGTGGCCGAACGGATGCCCGACAGCGCTTCGGGGTAGAGCCCGTCGCGGCCCCGGTCGACGACGCCGAACTGCACGAAGCCGTCGCCTTCGAGCCGGGTGGCGGCGATCTGGAAGCTCTCGCCGGCGACCGGGAAGGAGTTGGCGGAGACCCCGAAGGACGTGGCCAGCGCGCCGGAGGCCATCGTCGCGACGAGAGCGCCGGCGGTGGCGAGTGTCGGCACCATGACGAGGGCGAGCCGCTTCCAGCTGGTGCGGCCGGAGGGACGGGCGTCAGAGGTCTGCACGCCTGGTCAACCGTCGGACAGTCTGATCGGTGGCTCGGTGCGCGGTGGCAATCACCCCGACGGCGGTACGCGCTCGCCCATTCGGGTCAGGGCACGCCTCAGAAACAGGGTTGCGCGCCCTTCTTCACGGTCAGGTGCAGGCCGTTGAGCTGGAAGGTGGCGGCGTTGATCGAACGTGTGGTCTGCCGCAGGTGGTCGATGCGGACGCTGTCGGCCTGCTGCCCGAAGGCGCCGGAGGGGCCCTTGGCGCGGCCGTCGCCGGGCAGCTGGGCGGCGTCCGCGCCGATCTGGATGTTGCGGAACGTCGCGTCGCCCTCCAGGGCGTCCGTGTCGACGATCAGCTGGTCGGCGTGGACGGGCTTGCTGCCGCCGCCCGCCTTGATCAGCATGGTGACCTTGCCGATGCCGGGGAGGGAGCTGACCACCGACTGGCACAGGTTGTGCAGTTCCGCGGAGCCGATCGCGGAGACGGCCTCGGGGAAGTCGCCGCGGGCGGAGGAGTCGACGGCGAGGTACTGGGTGAATCCCGTGCCTTCCAGGGAGTCCGCGGCCACCTGGAAGCTCTGGCCTGACAGCGTGGCGGTCGTCGGCGATATCGCCAGTGAGACCGGTACCGCGCCGGCGCCTATCCCGGCCACGAGCGCGGCCGAGACGGCCAGCGTCGGGATGAGGGCGATCGCCATCCGTTTCCAGCTGGTCCGGCCGGAAGGGCGGTGGCGGGGGCTGGGCGAGCTGCTCGTGTGGGGGCTCACATCGCCATTGCAACCCCGGCCGGGGGCCCCGGCAACCGCAGTCGATCGCCGCCGCGGGCGTGGGCGCGCCCGGGATCAGCGGTGGCGGCCGCCCTGCGAGTACGGGTAGGGGCGCGGCTGCTGCCAGTACGGGGCGGGGGCCTGGGCAGGGGCCGGGGTCTGGGCCTGAGCCGGGCCCTCCGGCGCCGCCGGTGAAGGTTGCGGGGGCAGCTGCTGCCCCCACCCCCCGCCCGCCCCGTACGCCGCCGACCCCCACTGCGGAGCGCCCCACTGAGGTGCCCCCCACTGCGGGGCTCCCCAGCGCGGAGCCCCGTAGGGCGCGGCCCCGTACGGGGCCGCGGGGCGCTGCCCCCAGGCGTACACGGCGGGGTACGGCGGGCGGATGGTGTGGGCCGCATGGGTGAGTGCCGGCTGGGCGACGGTCTTGCGCTCCCAGAGGTGGTGCAGGAGTTCCTGCTCCCGCGCGTGGAAGTCGGGACCGGCGGCGCCGCGGTTGGCGCGGGCCCGCAGGAAGGCCAGCGAGGTGGCGAAGGAGACGTACTCGCGCACGGTACGGGCGGCAGCCGGGCCCTGCGCGCGGCGGGCGGCGGCGCGGGCCAGCGAACGCCCCCTCATGGAGCCGATGGCGAGGGGTTCCGGCAGGGTCAGCCAGCCGGCCACGGCGTACAGCGGGAGCTGGGTGCGGATGGTCTTGAGCTCGTGGGAACGGGACCAGATCGCGAGCCAGACCAGCAGGCCGAACAGCGGGATCATCAGCGTCGCGTACACGGCGAGGAAGCCCAGCGGGCCGAAGGATGCGGAGCCGTTCCAGGTGCCGTGCAGCGTCATCGCGAGCAGCCAGCCGCCGATCGGGGCGAGCCAGCGGCGGGCCCGGCCGGGGCGGGAGGTCGCGGCGATGCCGAAGCCTATGCCGGTCAGCGAGGTGAACAGCGGGTGGGCGAACGGCGTCATCACGATCCGGACCACGAACATCGCGGCGGTGGTGGGGCCGACGCCCCCGCCGCCCAGCGCCTGGTCCTCGGCGAAGCCCGAGCCGAGGTAGAGGATGTTCTCGGTGAAGGCGAAGCCGGTGGCGGTGAGTCCGGCTATGACGACCCCGTCCACGACGCCGGTGAAGTCACGGCGGCGGAAGAGGAAGAGCAGCAGGATCGCGGTGCCCTTGGTGCTCTCCTCCACGAAGGGGGCGACGAAGGTCGCGCCCCAGCTGTCGCTCTGCGCGGGGCTTGCGGTGAAGGTCGAGGCCAGCAGTTCGGTCGCGTACTCGTTGGCGAGGATGGCGACCAGCGTGGCGGCGCACGCACCCCAGGCGAAGGCGAAGACGGCGTTCCGCAGCGGGGTGGGCTCGACGCGGTCCAGCCACAGGAAGGCGCCGCCGAGCAGCGGCACGGGCAGGATCGCGAGGGCGAGGCCGACGAGGAAGCCCTCGGTGCCGGTCTGCCGCCGCACCAGGGCCAGGATGATCACTCCGCACAGCGCGAGCACCGAGAAGAGCACCACCAGGCGCAGCGTCCGGTTCTCCCAGAAGTGGCGGCGCGGCTTGTAGCGCCACTGGCCGGGTGCGGGCAGCGCGAAACTCGGTTCGTGCCGGCGTTCCGGGTACTCGGGGACGTCCGGGTGGGCCGCCGGGCCCGGCAGGGGCGGGTCGGGCGAATGCGAGTACGAGGACACCCAACGACCTTACGGGGGAGTGGTTGCGGCGCGCGACGGTGTTTCGCGCAACGTCACTGGTGAGCCACAACGATCGCCCTGTGTCCGGCCGACGTCAACAGGTGCTACCGGCGGGTGAAGACCAGGTCGTTGACGACGTGGCCCTTGGCGATGCCCTGCCGCTCGAACTTGGTCATCGGCCGGTGCTCCGGGCGCGGCCGCGCGTAGCCCTCCCCGTGGGCGTTGACGAGGTGCGGGTCGGCGGTGAGCACCTCGAGCATCTGCTCGGCGTACGGCTCCCAGTCGGTCGCGCAGTGCACGGTCGCGCCGGGCCGCAGCCGCGAGACGGCCAGGGCCACGAACTCGGGCTGGATCATGCGCCGCTTGTGGTGCCGCGCCTTGGGCCAGGGGTCGGGGAAGAAGACCCGCAGCCCGGCCAGTGAGCCGGGGGCGAGCATGTCGCGCAGCAGGATGACGGCGTCGCCGTTGGCGACCCGGATGTTGGACAGGCCGTTCCGCTCGGCGAGACGGATGAGGTTGCCCTGCCCGGGGGTGTGCACGTCCGCCGCGAGGATCCCGGTGCCGGGATCGGCGGCGGCCATGGCCGCGGTGGCGTCGCCCATGCCGAAGCCGATCTCCAGGACCACCGGGCGGTCGTCGGCGAGGTCCGCGTCGGCGAAGAGTTCGCCGAGGTCCAGCGGGCTGCCGTCGATGTCGACGCCCCAGTCCGCCCAGTGCCGTTCCAGCGCCGCCTGCTGCCCGTGGGTGACCCGGCCGCGGCGGGGGTGGAAGGTGCGGATGCGCTGCTCGGTGTGCGCGTCCGGATGCGGGTGGGAGGCGGGGCCGCCCGGGAAGTGGGGGGTGTGGGGCTTGTACATGGTGCGTCGATTTTACGTGTGCCCCGCGGCTTCCAGTGCCCGCCGGGCGATCTCCCGGCCGATCGGCAGCGACGCGGTCGCGGCGGGCGACGGGGCGTTGAGCACGTGCACGAAGGGGCCGCTGCCCGCGAAGAGGAAGTCGTCCACGAGTTCCCCGTCGCGCAGCACCGCCTGGGCCCGTACACCGGCGGCGGACGGCACGAGGTCGGCGGCGGTCACCTCGGGCAGCAGCCGGCGCACCTCGTCGGTGAACGCCCGCTTCGACAGCGACCGGCGCAGCTCGCCCGCCTCGTACCGCCAGTGCCGGCGGGCGATCCGCCAGGTGCCGGGGAACAGGGCCGTCTCCAGCAGGTCGCGCGCGCTGACCGTGCGCCGCCGGTAGCCCTCGCGGGCCGGGGCGGGCACCGCGTTGGGGCCGATGTGCACGGTGCCGTCGATGCCGCGGGTCAGATGGACGCCGAGGAAGGGGAACGCGGGGTCGGGCACCGGGTAGACCAGGCCGCGCACCAGCCGGTTGCGGGCCGGGGCCAGCTCGTAGTACTCGCCGCGGAACGGCACGATCCGCACCCCGGTGGTGTCGTCGCCGGCCAGCCGCGCGATCCGGTCGGACTGCAGGCCGGCGCAGTTGACGAGCGCCTTCGCGCGGATCGGGGGTCCGGCGGCTGGTTCGACGATCACGGTGCCGCCGTCGCGGTGCACCGCCCGGACCTCGGTGCCGTACGCCGTGCGCGCCTCGCCGGACTCGGTGGCGAGGCGGGCCATCGCCTCCGCGACCGCGGTGAAGTCGCACACCCCGGTGGTGCCGACGTGGATGGCGGCGAGGCCCGCGACGTGCGGTTCGCGTTCGGCGATCTGGGCGGGGCCCAGTTCGCGGACCGGGATGTCGTTCGTCCGGCCGCGCTGCACCAGGGCGTGCAGCCGGGGCAGCTCCTCGCGCGCGGTGGCGACGATCAGCTTGCCGGTGACCTCGTGCGGGATGTCGTGCCGGGCGCAGAACTTCACCATCTCGGCGGCGCCCTGCGTCGCGTAGCGCGCCTTGAGCGAGCCGGGGCGGTAGTAGATGCCGCTGTGGATCACGCCGCTGTTGTGGCCGGTCTGGTGCCGGGCCGGGCCCGGTTCCTTGTCCAGCACGGCCACGGTCGTGCGGGGCGACGCACGGGTGATCGCGTACGCGGTGGCCAGGCCGACGATGCCGGCGCCGATCACGACGACGTCCGCGGTGTCCATGCGCGCGGTCACCTCCCGCTTGAGGCTTGGCCCGCCCGCGCCCCCGTCAAACCTGCGAGCGGACCGGTGTGACGTGGTTGTCCCGCGGACGGCGGCGGCCGCCGCACCGGGAGCGGTGCGGCGGCCGTCGTGACCTGCTGTGCGGGCGTCAGGCAGCGGACTTGCGGCGGACGACCACCACGATCGCGGTGCCCAGGCCGAGCGTGAGGAGCGCGGCACCGCCGATGGTCAGCGCGCCGCCGGCGCCGGTGAACGCAAGGCCGCCGCCCCCGGAGTCGCCCCCGGAGGAGGCCGAACCGCTGTCGCCGGACGTGCCGCCCGAGACGGACGAGCCGTCGTCGGAGGAGGACGGGCTCGCGCTCGGGCTCGGCGACGTGCCGCCGGAGGTCGATCCGTCCGTCGACGAGCCGTCGTCGTCGCGGGGGTTCAGGACGATCCACGCGGTGTTGTTGGACTGGTTGGGCTCGACCGGGTTGTTCCAGGCCGGCAGCGTGATCTTGGCCTTGGCGTTCTCCACGACCGTGTCGATGCGCAGCTCGAACGGGAAGGAGAGCTTCGTGTTCTCCAGGAGCGGGGTGTCCACCCAGCACAGGTAGCCCTTGACACCCTCGTTGAGGGTGGTGGAGCGGCAGCTGCTCGGGCTCTTGGTCACCTTGGCGCCCGCGGGCACGCCGACCGTGAAGCCGAGCGGCTCACCGCCGGAGCGCAGCGCGCTGATCCAGGCGGGGCCGTCGTTGCGGAACCCGATGTCCGCCTTCACCGTGTCGCCCGCCCCGCCCCGCGCGGTGGCGCCGGTCAGCACGAGGTCGTAGGTGTTGTGGCTGGGCAGGTCCAGCTCGGAGTAGCGGGTGTAGTCGCCGGCCGGGGCGCCCGGGACCTCCTTGAGGGTCAGCGGTGCGCCGGTGCCGGGCGTGTAGTCGTCGCCCGTCAGCAGGGCCTTGGCCTTCTGCGCGCTGACCGCGGAGAAGCCGTAGCTGAAGACGTCGCCGAGCGCGTAGCCGGCCGTCTTCACCTTCAGCGGCTCGGCCAGGGCGTACGCCGTGCCGGGCTTGTAGACCCCGTCGAAGGTGCAGATCGCGTCCGTGCCCTGGTACAGCAGCGACCCGTCGGTGGTCTGCTTGTAGGCGCAGTTGCCGTAGCTGTCGGGGAAGCTCAGCCCGCGTGAGCCGTGGAAGCGCAGGACGGCGCCGTCGGCGGCCATGCCGCCGGCGTTGCGGAACCCGACCGGGGCGTCGTAGGTGTCGCCCGCGGCGAAGCCCTTGGGCTCGGTCAGGCTGCGGCCCAGGAGCTCGGGGCCGCCGACGAGCACGTCGATGGTGAGCGGCGTGAAGGCGACGCCCTCGCCCTCGCCGGTGACCTTGATGGAGCCGAAGTCCCCCGCCTCGCTCTGGCTGTCGAGGTCCAGCCGGATGCCGCCGAGGCGGTTGGCCAGCTCGCCGGCGTTGATGGTGTTGCCCTCGCAGACGGCGGTCAGACCGCTCGACGCGCAGGGCAGCTTGACGGCCGCGACGCCGGCGAGCGCCGTGGCGTCGATCCTGATCTTGTACTCGCCCTCGTGGACGACCGGGATCACGCCGTCGTCGCCCGGCTCGTCGTCGCCGGGTGCCGCGAGGCGCAGGGTGACCTGCGGCTCGCTCGGGTCGTCGTCGCCGCCCTGGAGCGAGAGGTCGACGCGGTTCGCGCCGGTGATGGTGACCGGCAGCGGGGTGCCGTCGGCGGCGACGGCGGGCGCGGCGGCTCCGAACCCGGCGGCCAGGACAGCGACCGCCGCGAGCGCGCGGGCTGCCCGGGGGACGGAACTGCGGACGGAACGTCTCATCAACGCTTCCTTGTCGGGTCTCGGTATACCTCGTGTGTGCCGTCCTGGGCACACGTCCTTCAGACCCGCGGAACACCGGCTTCGTTGTACATGGACGCGTCACAGAAACATCACAGCTGACCGGCGCGCCCGTCCGCGCACGGCGGAAGGGCCCCACGCCGGTGGGGCCCTTCCGTGCGAAGCGTGCCGAGGAGTGCCGCCCGGCCGCGGGCTACGTGGTGAAGGAGAAGTACTTCCAGGCGCCGTAGGTCGTGGAGTTCACGGTGTCGCCCGAGGAGCCGTTGACGTACGAGGAGCGCACGCGCATCCGGAAACCGGTCTCGTGCGTACCGGTCAGGGTCACGACGGACTTGCCGTTGGTGCCGAGCGCGAAGTACTGCGATCCCCCGTCGTACCACCGGCCCTGGTAGGAGAACTCCAGGTTCAGCCGCTGCGCGCGGCCCTTGTAGTACGTCATGGTCGTGGTGAAGACCGGGTTGGTCTTCTTGTGGAAGTACGCGTAGGAAGTGGAGCCGATCTTCGCCGTCTTGTACTGCTTGGCGATCGTCGTCGCCACCCTCACCTTGGCGTACGCCGTGGCCGTGACCGTCCTGGAGGCCGAGCGGGCGTCACCGGCGAAGACCGCCGTCACCGTGATGTCGCGGGTCATGTCCACGGTGACGGACAGGTTGCCCTTGGAGTTGACCTTGCCCGTCCGCACCAGCTTCTTCGGCTTGTCCGGACCGAACGGGTCTGCCCAGATCTGCACCGTGCGGTTCTGGTACGTGGATCCCAGGTGCGCGGTGAACGAGACGTCGGCGCCGTACGCGTACAGCGTGCCGTTGTGGTTGAGGCTCAAGGAGGTGGCGGCCCGTGAGACGGCGACCGTGTCCTTGCCCGACGCCGGCGCGTGCGTGGCGTCGCCCGCGTACTGCGCGGTGTAGGTGACGTTGCCGCCGGCCGGCGGTATGTCCGTGAAGGAGAACGCGCCGGAGGAGCTGACCGTCTTCGTTCCGAGCGACTTGCCCTTGGGCGAGACGATGTCGGTGCGGGTGACGGTGACCTTCGCACCGGACGGGAAGGACTTGGCGGAGGCCAGCTTGCCGGTGACGCTGAGCTTCTTCGCCCGGGTCGCCTTGGCCGGCGCCGAGACGGTCGCCTTGACCGGGTAGCGGGTCGCGTTGTCCAGGACCCGCAGATAGGTGCCGCTGTAGCCGTTCGCGAGGGCGAACAGCTTGCTTCCGTCCGGGGCCCAGGCCAGCCCCTGGCCGACGATGGTGTCGCCGCCCGCGGTGCCCTGGCCGTACGTGTAGGTGCGGTAGGGCGTCTTCGCACCGGGTTTGAAGACGTAGATGTCCTTGTCGTACCAACTGAACGCGGACACGGCGATCGTGCCGTCCGCCGCGATCGCGGCGGAGTTCGGGTTGGCCGCCTCGACCGGGTAGGCACCGGTGCGGCTGAGGTCGTCGGTGTTGATCGCGGTCGCCGCATAGGGCATTTCGCCGGAGGCGGCGACGATCTTCTTGGCGTCGCCGCTGAGTGCGAAGTCGCTCATGTAGTTGTCGGCCTCGGCCGGCATGCCCTGCTTGCGCAGTACGGGGGCGCCGGAGGACACGTCGTACACGGCGAGACCCGACCACGTGCCGTGGACGCCGATCACCAGGGTGTTCCCGGCCGACTCCAACTCGGGGGCGTCGTAGAAGCCCACGCCCGGGAGCTGGTCGAGAGCGATCTCCGGGGTGCCCGACGCGGGGTCGAACGATCCCAGGTGGTGGGACGGTTGCTGCCCGTACATGAACCAGACCCGGCCGCCCGCGACCGCCAGCGTCTGCGGGTCGGTGTTCTCCCCGGTCGGGTAGTGCGCCGCCGCGGTGGCGGTGGACGTCTCGATGGCCACGACCGCGTCCTCACCCGGGACGGCCGCGTAGACGGTGCGCGAGTCGGGCGTGATCGCCAGGTCCCGCACCCCGGGCAGATTCGGCACGGTCGCCACGGGCTTGCCCGTGTAGTCGGTGACGACGACCTTGTTGCCGTCGGGGTCGCTGATGTAGACCCGCTTGTGGGCGCCGTCCACGGCGATGTCGCCGTACGAGGCGATGGGCAGGGCCTTGCTGGAGTCCGCCGCGGCGGGACTCACGGTGCCGGCGACCAGGGCCGCCGAGCTGAACACGACCGCGAGCGCGGTCGAGGCGGTGCGCGTGCGCACGGTGATGTGTACCCCCACTGAGAGCCCGGTGGACGCACCGGGTGCCGAACCGGGCCGCGCGACGCCTGCACGCCGTCCGTGTGGGGACGATGTGAAGGGCGCGGCCGCAGGGCAGCGTATGTCACTGCCACGACAGAGGGGGAGCGGGTTTCCGCGGGGTGGTGGGGAGCGGCCCCGCCGCGCCGGGAGAGCCGGTCAGGGCGGGGAACAGCCACCCCGGCCCGCGAAGGAAGGCGTGCCGGGGTGCGTGACGACGCCTCCTACGCCGGCGCCGCCAGCAGCGGACGCGCCCGCTCCCGCAACTCCGCGACCCGCGGCTCGTTGCCGTACGGCTCCAGCCGGTGCAGCAGGTCCCGCACGTACTCGGTGGTGCGGGCCGAGGAGATCCGCCCGGCGACCTCGACCGCCTTGACCCCGGCCGCGCAGGCCGCGTCCAGGTTGCCGGACTCCAGCTCCGCGACGGCCGAGACGACCAGTCGCAGCCCGTGCGAGCGCACGAACTCCTCGGTGGGCCGGGCGAGTGCCGTCTCGGTGAACCGCCGCACCTGGCCGGGCACCTTGAGATCGCGGTAGCACTCCGCGGCGTCCGCGGCGAGCCGGTCGTAGGAGTAGAAACCGAGCCAGGCCGGGTCCGCGTCGCCGTCGCGGGCGCGGTCGAGCCAGGACTCGGCGGCGGCCAGCGCGGCCGCGCAGGCGTGGCTCTCCCCGGCCTTGGCGTGGGCGCGGGCCTCGACCAGATGGAAGAACGACATCGTGCGCGCCGTGGCCAGCCCGCGGTTGCGCTCCAGGGCCGCCTGGGCGAGGTCGACGCCCTCGTCGGCGAAGCCGCGGTAGGTGGCCTGCAGCGACATCGACGCCAGGACGTAGCCCCCGAGGGGGACGTCGGCCGCGGCGCGGGCGAGCCGCAGCGCCTGGATGTAGTACCGCTGAGCGGCCTCCTGCTGTCCGGTGTCGAAGGCCATCCACCCGGCCAGCCGGGTGAGTTCGGCCGTGGCGCCGAACAGCGACCGGCCGACGTCGTCGGAGTACGAGCCGAGCAGCAGCGGCGCCGCCTCGACCCGCAGGCACTCCGAGACCATGCCCGAACGCCAGTCGCCGCCGCCGTACTTGGAGTCCCAGCGGCGCGCGTCCTCCGCGGCCTCGCGGAGCTTGCCGACGTCGGAGTGGCCGACGTGGTGCGTGCCCGGGGCCGGGTCCTCGCGGGCGACGCGGGCGTCGGCCGGGGTTATCAGCCAGCGGGAGGCGGGCGTGACGTAGGCGCTGACCGCGAACGAGCCGGCCAGGCTCTGCCAGATGCCGCCGCCGCCCGGGCCGCGCCGACCGGGGTCGAGCTTCCACAGGTCGGTCGCCGACTTCACCGCCTCCCCGATGTCGCGCGGGAAGGCGAGGCCCACCTCGGGCGCGGGGTCGGCGTCGGCCAGGCCGATCTCGTGCAGTGGCACGGGGCGGCCGAGCTTGCTGCCGATGGCGGCCGCGATGAGGTGCGGGGCGGCGCCCTGCGGGACCATGCCCTTGGTCACCCAGCGGGCGACCGAGGTCTTGTCGTACCGCAGGGTCAGCCCGCGCTGGGCACCCAGGTCGTTGACCCGGCGGGCGAGTCCAGCGTTGCTGATGCCGGCCAGGGCGAGAAGGGTGCCGAGTTTCTCGTTGGGCCCTCGGGGTTCTTTGGTCATGACCACTACCGCCTCTCGCCGTAAGCGCGAGGGCCGTGTACGCCTGCCACGTCTGTCACACCCTCTCGACGCACCACAACGGCCGCCCCGGCGTCTCTTGTGGAGACGAGCGGGGACCGCCGCCGCCCGAGGGCATGCGCCGGACCCCGAGCCGCCGGGACCTTCGCTTCTCGGGTGAACCCAGGGTAGTTCTCCGCATCCCGACCGTTAAGAGCTGTTGTCCCGGATGGCGAGATTCCTGCCCTGAATGCGGCCTCGCGACTCCTGCTGGTGGCGCGTGCTACCGGCGTATGCGGCCGTGCGCCCATCCGCGCGCTCTGTGCCGATTCGTACGGTGGCGCTTCCATGGTGCCGTGGGTCGGCCCGCGGCTCTCATGTGCGGCTATGGGGGGCAGCAGCGGGCCAGGGGGCTCCGCCACCACAATCCCCGCGGGTGGCGGACCGGTCCGGGGGGCGTGCCGCGCCTCCCGGACCGCGCCGCCCACATGGCACACAACGGACGAATGCGGGCTGGTGGGACATTGGCCTGAAAACGACGTTTCAAGTCCGTCGGTGTGTGTGAAGTGGCTCTGATCAGCGGGGAGTTGGGCCTAAACGGCCCCTCGCCGGACCGTGCGTCGCACGGGGCCCGGCGCTCGACCATGCCCTCATGCGCCTCCTTTCGCGCCGCTCCGTGGCAGCATGTTCCCCGGACGGAGCGGCAGTTCGGCCTGCCGCGGGGGCCAGTTGTCCACGAAGAGGCCCCCCTGGTCCACAACCTGTGGAGGCGGGCGATGCGGTGGCTGGTCGGCTGGAGCAACGCCGCGGTGGGCCAGGTCCCCGGGGCGCGCGGCCGCACACTGCTTCCGGTGGGCGCCCAACTCCTGTGGAGTGACCCCGATCCGCTGTGGGCCGTGGGGGACTGGCGCGCCGACGAGGTGCGCCTGGTACACGCCGAGAACGGCTCCGTCGCCCGGCTGGCCGTGCTGGGCCGTTGCGCCGCCTCCGACGCCGACCTGCGGGTCGGGCTCTTCGCGGCGCGCGGCGGCGCGCTGCGCCACCTGACCACCTGGGCCGGCAGCTACACGTGCGTCCTGCAGATAGGGCGCCGGATCACCGTGCTCGGCGATCTCGCGGGCGCCCGGCCGGTGTTCCACACCCGGTGGGCGCGCGGCACCGCGTACGCCACGGCGGCGCTCCCGCTGGCCGACCTGACCGAGGCCGCGCTCGACGTCACGTACCTGGCGGCGCTGCTCGCCTGCCCGGACTCCCCCGAGGCGCTGGGCGACGGCACGCCGTACGCGGGCGTGCGCCGGGTGCCGCCGGGGCACGCGCTGATCCTGCGGGAAGCGGTGCCCGAGGTGAGCGGTTACGAGCCGACCGCCTCCCTGGCGGTGGCCGGAACTCCCGCCGCCCATGTGCCGCCGGAGCGAGCGATCGCCGGCGTGCGGGACGCCCTGGTGGACGCGGTGCGCGCCCGGCTGGCACAGCCCCGCTTCGTACCGGAGCCCGGCGAGGAACCGGCGCCCGGTGTGGGCTCCGACCTGTCCGGCGGCAGCGCCTCCTCCACGCTCGCCCTGCTGGCGGCGGGACTGCCCGGCATGCCCGGCACCCCACTGGGGCACGGCGCGGCGGCCGGCCAGCGGCTGCTCGCGGTCACCTTCAACGACCTCACCGCGGGCGGCGGTCCGGCCCGTGAGGCCGAGCTGGAGCGGGCCCGCGCCCTGGCCGCCGACCCGCGCCTGCACCACGTGGTCGTGCCCGGCGGCGCGCGGGCGCTGCCCTACGCCGACCTCGACGCCGTCCCCCTCACCGACGAACCCGGACCCTCCCTGGTGGCCGCCGGACGGCACCGGCTGCGCCTCGCGGCGGGCGGCGCCGACCACCTCGTCGGGCACGGCGCCCGCCAGGTGCTCGACGCGCACCCGGCGCGCCTGGCCGACCTGCTGCTGGACCGGCGCCGCCGCAGCCTGCTGAGACCTGTCACGGCCCTCGCCCGCGCCGACGGGCCCGCGGGCCGCTCGGTGTTCGTCCCGTTCACGGTCTACCGCGCGGCGCGGCGGCTGGCCCGCACGAGTTATCAACAGGGTGTGCAGAACGCCGCCGCACAGCTGATGGCACGCCGCTTCGACGAGCACGCCGGCCCTCTCCAGGCCTCCCTGGCGGCGCTCGCGTGGTGCCGTCCGGGCCCGGCGGCGCGCTGGCTCACCGGCGAGGCGCTGGCTGAAGTATCGGTTCGCCTGCAGGAGGCGGCCGCCCGCCCCCGTACCGCGGTCGAACGCCCCGGTGAGCGCCGGGCGCAGGCCGCGCTCGCCCGGCACGCCGCCGACCACCGCGTCTTCGAGCAGGCCGCGGAAGTGCGCAGCCAGCGGATCCACGCCCCCTTTCTCGACAACCAGGTCGTCCGCGCCTGCCGCGCGCTCCCCGAGACCCTGCGCGTCCAGCCCGGTGCCCGGGCCACGGTGCTGCGCTCGGTCCTGGAGGGCGCGGGCATCCGCGACCTCCCCCCGGGGTGGGGCGCCACCTCCCAGGTCTCCGCGGCCGCCGCCGCCCGCACCGGTCTGCGTGCCTCCGTCGACGGCCTCCTCGACCTCTTCGACGCGCCGCTCCTCGCCGACGCCGGCCTCGTCGAGGCCGGCGTCGTCCGCGCCGCCCTGCGCGCGGCCGCGGGCGGGGAGGCCGTCGCCACCGACGGCCTCGCCGAACTGGTCGCCACCGAGGTGTGGTTGCGGCGGCTCCTGGCCCGCCGCGGCTCCTGCTGGACCGGCACCGACGCCCCTGCGCAGCGCGCCGTCGCGGGCGGCGTCCACCGCCTCCCGCTCTGAGCGTCACGTCATGCCGCGGGACGGGAGCGAGGCCAGTTGCCTGCCTCCCGGTGACGGGCGGGACGGACCCGGCACCGAGAAGCCGCGTGGAGCCCGCCATGTGAGGGCCCGTCAGGCACGGGATCCGTCCCTGCCACTCCCCCCATGACCACCCCGCTTTGGCGTCGCCGGGGGAATCCGGGAAACTCTCCCCATGCGCATCCCTTCCGTCACGGCGGTCGTCCTCGCCGGGCTGGCGGCCCTGGTGGCCCTCGGCCCGGTCGCGTACGCCACCAAGGAGAGCGGTGGCGGGAAGGGCACGGTCGCCGTCTACGACGAGGAACTGGGCAGGACCCGGGGCGACAAGGCCACGGTGTGCACCTTCCACCTGCGCGGCGAGGGCTTCGAGCCGGGGCAGGCGGTCAACTGGGCCGTGGACCGCGCCAAGGGCGGCCCGGCGATGAACGGCACCTTTGTGACGGGGGACGAGGGGACGGGCAGTTCGGCCCGCATCGTGCTCGCCAACGGCGGCTACCGGCTGACGTGGTTGGGGGAGGGCGCGAAGCCACGCGGCTTCACGGTGGCGTGCGCGGCGATGACGCCGACGCCCGCACCGGCGGCGCCGGCCTCGCCGGTGCCCTCGTACACGCCGGTGCCCGCCGCGTCGATGGCCGCGGCCCTGCCGGGCCAGGGTCCGCTGTCGGCGGCCTCGGGCACCCTGGGGGAGTCGTCGGGGACGGCGGGCACGGTCGGGGCGGCGCTGTCGGCGGCCGCGCTGTGCGGGGCCGGGGCCGCGGCGGTGCTGCTGCGCAGGCGGCGCCCCGCGCGCAGGGTCAGCCGCCACCGCAGGGCGGCGGGCTGAGTCCGCCGGAGGCGGGGCTGTCGGTGCCGTGCCCGACAATGGTGGAACCGTAGGACACCGAGGAGCACCACAGGACGGACGGGCACGATGGCGGTATGGGACGACGTGGTCGGCCAGGAGCGGGTGACGGAGCAGCTTGCCGCCGCCGCGCGTGACGCCGACGCCTTTGTGACGGCCGCCGCCGCGGGCACCGCCCTGCCGTCCGCGTCGAAGATGACTCACGCCTGGCTCTTCACGGGGCCGCCCGGCGCGGGCCGCGACACGGCGGCACGCGCCTTCGCCGCCGCGCTGCAGTGCGTGAGCCCGGACCGGGCCCTGGGCGGCGTGCCGGGCTGCGGCTTCTGCGACGGCTGCCACACCACACTGATCGGCACCCATGCCGACGTCGAGGTGGTGCGCACCGATCTGCTCTCCATCGGCGTCAAGGACACCCGTGACCTGGTGCGCCGCTCCATCCTGTCCCCGGCGTCCGGCCGCTGGCAGGTCATCGTCCTGGAGGACGCCGACCGCCTGACCGAGGGCGCCGGCAATGTGCTGCTGAAGGCCGTCGAGGAGCCCGCGCCGCGCACGGTGTGGCTGCTGTGCGCGCCCTCCATCGAGGACGTGCTGCCGACGATCCGCTCCCGCTGCCGTCACCTGGTGCTGCGCACCCCGCCCGTCCAGGCGGTCGCCGATGCGCTCGTGCGCCGTGACGGCATCGACCCGCGGGTCGCCGAGGCCGTCGCCCGCGCCACCCAGGGCCACATGGACCGGGCGCGCCGGCTGGCCACCGACGAGCAGGCCCGGGCGCGGCGCGCGGCCGTGCTGAAGCTGCCGCTGCGCGTGGACGACGTCGGCGGCTGCCTCAAGGCCGCCCAGGAGCTCGTGGACGCGGCGACGGAGGACGCCAAGCAGCTGTCGGAGGAGCTCGACGGCAAGGAGACCGAGGAGCTGCGCGCCGCGCTCGGCGCCTCCGCGGGGGCGGGCAGCCGCATGCCGCGCGGCACGGCGGGCGTGATGAAAGACCTCGCCGACCGCCAGAAGCGCCGCTCCACCCGGACCCAGCGCGACACCCTCGACCTCGCCCTCACCGACCTGGCGGGCTTCTACCGGGATGTGCTGGCGCTGCAGGTCGGCACGTCCGTGGCCATCGCGAACGTCGAGGCGCGGGACGCGGTGGAGCGCATCGCGTCCGGCTCCCGTCCGGAGAACTCACTGCGCCGCATCGAGGCCGTCCTCGCCTGCCGCGACGCGCTCGACCGGAACGTTGCGCCGCTGCTGGCGGTCGAGGCGATGACGCTGGCGCTGCGGGCCGGCTGACGGCGCCGTCGTCGCGGACGCCCCCGCAGGGCCGCCGACCTGCTCATTTGTGCGGCGGACGGGTGATCGTCTGCGTTCCGCCGCGTCGTCACCCGGTGCCGCGCGGGCCCTTGCCCCAGGCTGGCGTCCGGTGCCCCCGCTCCCTGTCCCCGCGGGGGTGAGCGAAGCGAGCGGGGGCGCGCCCCTGCCTCCGGCGTGGGTGGCCGCCCGTGCCCGGAGGGCTGTGGGGGACCTGCGCGAGGTGGTGTGCCGTACGTGCCCATGGTGGCCGAGGTCGTCCTTCTGTCCGCGTTGCCGGTGCTGGCCGGCGCCGCCGCGTTGCTGCTCGCCCGTTCGGCGCTGCGGCACTGGTGGGAGCAGCGCGCGGGCCGCGTCTATGAGCTGCCCGTGGCCTACGGCGGGGCGGCGCTGCGGGCGGGCGGGGCGGTCCTGGCCCTCGGTGCCGCGTTCCTGACGGCGGCCTTCCCGCCGCTCGCGGACCTCGCGCGGCCGGACGGGGCACGGGACGTGGTCGTCGCGGCGGCCCCCGCGCCGCCCGCACCCGCGGACGTCCGGCCCGGACAGCCCCCGGAGCCCGAGGAGGACGACGCCCCGCCGCGCACCCTGGGGCATCCCTCCGGCGGCACCCTGGAGGAGCTGGAGGACGGCACCCGCGTCTGGCTGCCACCGCAGTACGACTTCCCGAACTCCGCCGGGCTGTACTTCCCCCTGGTCGTCGCCCACCTCGACCCCGCCGACCCGGACCTGTTCGCCGGTTTCGCCGCCCAGTCGCTGCGCGGCCTGGCCGACCCCGTCGTCGTCGTGATGCCCGCCCGCTGCGGCGGCGGGGCGGTGGAGCTGCCCGACGAGGTGGGCCGGCTCTACCGCGTCCTGCCGGGCCGGACCGCCCGCGCGGTGCTCGGTGTGGGCCAGGACGCGGAGTGCGTGGTGCGCGGGCAGTTGCAGCGCCCCTCCCGGTACGCGGCCGCGATCGGCGTTTCCGGCGCCTACGAACCGGACGGCCCGCAGGACCTGGACGGCGGCGCCGCCCGTTCCCCCGCGCGGCCGTACGGCGGCGGCGCGTACCCGGACCGTGCCGCGACCCGCCCGCAGCTGCTGCTCGCCGTGCCCTCCGGCGAGGAGAGCGCCCGCAGCTCCGCCCTCGCCCTGCGGGACCGGATGCGCGGGGCGCCCGCCGAGGTGCGGGTACTGGACAACATCACCCCCCGGCGCAGGCTCTTCGCCCTGGTCGCGGGCTATGTCACCGAGAAGCTGGACGGGCCCGGACGGCCGTGACCGTGCTCGGACTCTGTCGCGGAATCACCCGTATGAGGGCTGTGGATAACGGTTCGCCCGCGGCCGTGCGGATACGCTCGCAAATACCACCACGAGGGAACCGAGGCTCTGATGCGCGCCCTGCTCCGTACTTCCGGCACCGTCCTCGCGGTCGCCGGGTTCCTGCTGTCCGCCTGCACGACCGGGGGGACGAGCCATTCCGCCGCGGCCACGTCGGCCGCGGAATCGCTCAGCGCCCTGCCCGCGGACATCCCGCAGGATCTGCGGCCGTACTACCAGCAGAAGATCAGCTGGCAGGCCTGCAAGGACATGCCCGGTATGCAGTGCGGCACGATGAAGGCGCCGCTCGACTACAAGCACCCTTCGGGCGGCACGGACCTCAACCTGGCCGTCGCCCGCAAGAAGGCCGCGGGTCCCGGCAAGCGCCTCGGCTCCCTGCTGGTCAACCCGGGCGGCCCCGGCGGCTCGGCCATCGACTACCTGCAGTACGCCGCCTTCGGCTACCCTGCGGCCGTCACCGCGCGGTACGACATGGCCGCCATGGACCCGCGGGGCGTCGCCCGCAGCGAGCCGGTCGTGTGCCTGCCCGACAAGCAGATGGACACCTACTCGGCCACCGACGTCACCCCCGACGACAAGGCCGAGGTCGACAAGCTCGTCGCCGCGGACAAGACCTTCGCCAACGGGTGCCGGCAGCGCTCCGGCAAGCTGCTGGAGCACGTCACCACCGTCGACGCCGCCCGCGACATGGACATCTTCCGCTCGCTGCTCGGCGACGCGAAGCTGAACTACGTCGGCAAGTCCTACGGCACCTTCCTCGGCGCGACCTACGCCGGCCTGTTCCCCCAGCGCGTCGGCCGGCTCGTCCTGGACGGTGCCGTCGACCCGTCCGTCTCCGCCCTGGAAAGCAGCCGCGCCCAGGCCGGCGGGTTCGAGGTCGCCTTCGACGCCTTCGCCAAGGACTGCATCCGCCGGCGCGACTGCCCGCTCGGCACCAAGAGCACCGCCGACGCCGGCCGCCGCCTCGACGCCGTCTTCCGCTCCCTGGACGCCAAGCCGCTGCCCACCGGCTCCAGCCGCAAGCTGACCGAGGCGCTCGGCACCACCGGCGTGATCTCCGCGATGTACGACGAGAGCATGTGGCCCACCCTGCGCACCGGGCTCTCCAAGGCCGCCAAGGGCGACGGCAGCGTCCTGCTCCGCCTGTCCGACTCGTACTACGAGCGCGACAACCAGGGCCACTACTCGAACCTCATGTACGCCAACGCCGCGGTGAACTGCACCGACCTCCCGCCGGCCCTCACCGGCCCGCCCGCCGCCGATCGCGCGGTGTCCACCTTCCGCGAGGCCTCCTCGCACTTCGGTGACAACCTGGCGTGGTCCAGCCTCATCTGCGCCTACTGGCCCGTCCGCCCCACCGGCCACCCCCAGCGCATCGAGGCCCGCGGCGCCGCCCCCATCCTCGTGGTCGGCACCACCCGCGACCCCGCGACCCCCTACGGCTGGGCGAAGTCCCTCGCCGAGCAGCTCGACTCCGGCGTCCTGCTGACCTACAAGGGCGACGGCCACACCGCCTACGCCCGGGGCAGCGACTGCATCGACAAGGCGGTCAACACCTACCTCCTCAAGGGCACCCCGCCCGCCGCCGGCAAGACCTGCTGACCCGGCCACCCGGGAGGCCCCGACCCTGGTCAGGGCCTCCCTCAGAACTGTGTAGACTTGTGCCCGCTGCCGATGCGAAGCTGTCTCGGGCAGCTTGCCGCCTTAGCTCAGTTGGCCAGAGCAACGCACTCGTAATGCGTAGGTCTCGGGTTCGAATCCCGAAGGCGGCTCACCTGAAACCCCAGGTCGGATCGGATCCGACCTGGGGTTTTGTCGTTCAGCGGACGCGACGGCGATGGCGGGATCGGGCCGCGCGGGTGTCGGCGGTCTCAGTTCTGGTCTCAGTGGGGCTCGGATCGGGCTCTGTGGGAGCGGGTGCGAAGAACTCGCCCATGCGCCGCATGGCGTCCTTCGACAGGTGGGATCGGCCCTTCACGTAGCGGCGGGTCTGACTGATCTGGGTGTGCCGCAGGATCTCCATGATCGTGGTCATGTCCACCCCGAGTTCGTTCAGGATCGTGCCCGCTGTGTGGCGGCTCCCGTCGTACAGTCGGCGGTCATCGATCCCGGCCTCGGCCAGCAGCTCCTTGAATTCGTCGTAGTCGGCGCGCGGGTCGAGCGGGCGTCCGTCCGGTCGCGAGAACACGACGTGGTGTTCCTCCCAGAGCTCGCCGGCCGCCGCTCGCATCGCCTCCTGTCGGGCTTTGTGGTCAGCCAGAAACGGGATGAAGACGGGCGGGATTGGGACGGCGTTCCGGCTCTTCTTGGTCTTGGGGCGAGTGAAGACAAGGCCGCCCTCCTTGCGCCTCGGGCAGGCGCTTGCATGCCTCGTGCACGTCTTGGCACATGGCTTCGGACAGCCACGCGTGTAGCCCTTGTGTGTGGTGCAGCCGGGTGGGCACGGGTCGAAGCGGTGGAGGCGTACTCCGCACGCGTGTGGGTCGTCGCATCCGTGTCGCCACGTGAGGCGCTGTAGCTGCCACTCGGGGCGGAAGAGTTCCGCTTTCAGGTCGACGTAGGGCCATCGCAGCCCGAGCGTCTCGCCTTGCCGGAATCCCATACCGACACCGACGATCCAGCGCATGAAGGTGGGCCGCTTCGCGGCGGCTTCGAGAAACGCCTTGGCCTCCTCCTGAGTGAACGGGTTCGCCTCGGTCTCATCGACACTGGGCGGGTCCACAAGAGTGGCGACGTTCTCGCTGATCATGCGGCGACGGTGGGCAATCTTGAGCGCGCGGGACAGGATGCGGTGCACCTTCACGACGTGCGAGGGAGCGTGACCGGCGTCGAGTAGGGCGCGGTACATCCGCTCCAGATGCTCCGGCTGCAACTTGTCGACTCGATGCTGACCGACGCCCGGGATGATGTCGTTGCGCGTCTTCGACCAGTAGTCATCGAGGGAGCGTGGCTTGAGCTTCAGGCTCGCGATGTCGGTGAGGTAGATCTCCATCCACTTCGCGACGGTCGGCGCGCGGCCTGCCTTGGTTGCGCGGCCCTCGTCGCGCTGCCGTTCCAATTCCTTGACCTTGCGCTTGATCTCGGGTTCGGTTTTGGCGCGGCGGTGGCGACGGTCAGGGCTTCCGTCGTTCTTCACGCCCATTGTGACGCGGCCGTGCCACCAGCCATCGGCGCCGAAGTAGATGGACGACTCATTGTTCGGCTTGCGGGGGCTCATGTACTCCTCCATGCGGAAGGCGCCCCGAGCGCGATGCTCGGGGCGCCTCTGGACGTGGGTAGGTCAGTTGTGCTGGGACGGAAGGGCCGCTACGTAGGCTTCGAGATCGGCGCGCCGAATCCGACGCGTACGGCCCAACTTGATGTACTTCAGGGCGCCTTCGGCCATCAGCTCGTAGACGGTGGAGCGGCCGATGGCGAGCGCTTCGGCAGCCTCCTCGGGTTTGTAGAGGAGTCGGTCGATGGGGGCAGCAATCGCGGTCGTCATCCGGATGTCTCCTAGGAAGGTGTCTCTTCGGGCCTTCTCAGAAGTCCGCTACATCCGCTACATCCGCTACACCGCAGGTCAGGGGCCTGTTTTGTGTAGCGGATTCGTAGCGTGTAGCGGATTGGTGCCGCTACGCGGTGTGGCCGGCGGGCGCGGCTGTAGCGGTTTCCGGGGTGATGTAGCGGATTCCGGGAAGCTCATCCGCTACGGATTCACCCCCGTTGAGCTGCGGTGTAGCGGATGTAGCGGACTTGGGAGGGGGCGGAGGGCAGTAGCGGGTCCAGGCGTCGGTGAGGTCTTCCGCGTAGTAGCCGCGGGGGATGGTGCCGGCAGCAGTGCGAATGGGTCGGGGCTTGATGGGCTTGTTGGCCCCGGTGACGTACTCGCCCAGCATTCGGGCCAGTCCGCGCGGGGTGAGGGGCTTGCCTCCCATGTCGATCCACGGGGCGTCGTCCATGGCATTGAGGCATTCGAGGATTGCGGCCGTGGGCATGCGGTCGATGCCGCAGAACACGGTGTCCCGCAGGTCCGTCAGCAGCCGGATACCGAGTGAGGCCCGATCGTCTTCCTGGGCCGCGGCGACCAGCTCGGCACACGCGGCCCGGGCGCGAGCGGGCCACGCTCCGCCGGCAGCGTCCGCCACCGCGAGTAGCGGCTCCCAGACGTCGGCGGGCCGGTCGGTGACGCCTTCTGGCATCTCTGGCCATTTGCCTTCGACTGCCCCGCGGGAGACTTGGGCCCAGCGGGCGAGGCGGTCGCGGAGTTTGTGGCCTTCCTTTTCGTGGATGCGCTGCCGGAATGGTTCTACGTGCTCGTTGGGGGCGCGGCGGCGCATGCGGATGATGACGGAGCGGGTCAGGATCGTGTCCGGTAGCGAGCCGAGTCCGGCCATGCGAGTTGACCTGCGTTGATGGACCACGGCGGATCCCCCTGGACCATGTTCAACGCGTTCCGGTCGGTCACCGATGCCGCGCTGAACATGGCCGAGGTCGTGGTCAAGGGCTTCGCCGTCGCCATGGCCCCGATCCCCGGCATCGGCGACAAGGCGTTCGCTGCGCTGAAGGACTTCGAGGACTTCAAGGGCGGCGTCTCGCAGAGCATGGACGAGGCCGGACGGAAGATCACCGAGTTCAGCGACAACGCCGTGCCCAAGCTCAGGGGCCAGCGGCTGGGGCTGCAGACCTCGGAGTTCGAGCGGGGCCTGGCCGCGGCGGGAGAGGCGCTGACGCGGACCAACCTCAACAAGAAGGGCAAGCTGAGCGCGGACAAGACGCCCTACGACCAGGCGGTCAGCGCCGTCCGCGCGGCCAAGGTGGGTGCCAAGAGCGTCGTGGTGAAGGCCGACACGACATCGTTCTACTCCTCGATCGGCGCCATCGCCGGCCGGTTCGTGGCGAACGCGTACGTCAACATCGGCGCCGTGGCGTCCGGCCGGGTGCCTGGCCACGCCGGCGGCGGCGCGATCTCCGGGCCGGGCTCGGCCACCTCGGACAGCATTCCGGCGATGCTGTCGAACGGCGAGTTCGTGGTGAACGCCGCGGCGACCAAGCGCAATCGGGGACTACTGGAGGCGATCAACTCCGGCACGGTCCAGCACTTCGCCAAGGGCGGCCTCACGGACGCGATGAAGCAGGCGCGCTCGGATGCCACGGCGCAGTTGACCCTCAGCCACTTCGGGCGGATGGCCGGCTACAAGAACACCAGCGTCGCGAACCAGCTGGGCGGCGCCGACTCACTCGGCGACCTGGTGGGCGCGCTCGGAAAGTGGCGCAGCTTGATCAAGGCGGCCACCTCTGGGCTCACCGAGTCGCGGCTGCTCAGGGGTCTGGACTCTACGGCGGCTTCCCTGATCAAGCAGGAGAAGGCGTTGACCAGCGTCAACACGGCGTTGGACAAGGCCAAGGACAAGCTGGCCAGCCTGAAGGACGCGGCCGCCCAGATGGCCAGCTCGGTTTCGTCCGGCATCCTCGGCTCCGGCAACCTCACGGGCATGGCGCAGGCCGGCGGGCTGGTCACGGTGGGCGGCATCAAGTCCGGACTCAGCGGAACCGCGGGCGAGGCGAAGGAGTTCGCTGCGGCGTTGGCCGCACTCAAGAAGCGCGGCCTGAACGCGCAGAGCCTCAGCGAGATCGCGCAGGCGGGGCTCGGCGGCGGAGGGCTCGGAACGGCGCGCGCGCTCATGGGCGCGTCCGCGGGCGACATCAAGGAGATCAACTCCCTGGAGTCGCAGTTGAAGGGCTCTGCGTCGGCGGCCGGGAAGGCGACCTCGGACGCGATGTACGGGGCCGGGATCGCCGCGGCCAACGGACTCGTGAAGGGGCTGCAGGCGAAGCAGGACAAGCTCGAATCGACCATGGCCAAGGCTGCCGAGGCGTTCGCCAGGCAGCTCAAGAAGTCGTTGGGCGTCAAGGGCAAGGCCAGCGGGGGCGTCATCGGCGCTGCCTCGGGCGGGCCGCGCGGCGGCCTGACGTGGGTCGGGGAGCAAGGCCCGGAGCTGGTCCGCATCCCGTCCGGGTCAACGGTCTACCCGGCCGGGCAGTCGCGGCAGATGGCCGGAGCGGGAGGCGGGCAGCCGATTGTCATCCATAACACGATCACGCTGGACGGCAGGGTCGTGGCGGAGCAGCTCATCAACCCGCTGGCTGGCGTGATTCGCCGGCGGAATGGTGGCGACGTCCAGGCACTGCTGGGTCAGGGCAAGGTGAGGACCTGATCAGTCCTCGGGCCAGTCATGGCGCCCGCTCCCATCTCCGGGGGCGGGCGCTGCTGCGCGTGCCAGCCACCGTGCCCGACCGCTTAGAGGTCGCGCGGATAGGCGTGGTTGGGGGCCCGGCAGCAAAAACGGGCACAGGTCCCGGTGATCATAGAGTTGCGACGCTCTGTGATCACGAGGGAGACCTGTGCCCGTGCTGCCGTCATGGCTCACCGAACCGCTCTGGGAGCAATTCGTGGCGCTGCTGCCCGAGCGGCCCGAGTTCCACCCGGACCATCCACTCGGCTGCCACCGCCGACGCATCAGTCAGCGTCAGGCGGGCCCGGCTGCTAGGCGCAGCCAGGCCCGCGTCGAGGTCAAGACTTAACGAGAGTGATGTCGGTGTCCGGGAAGGGGAGGTTGACGGTCGCCGGGTAGTCATTGTCGCGCGCCGAGCCGATGCCCCGGAGAACAGCGGCGCCGGGCTTGAAGGAGGCGGTGGGGTCGAGGTTGCTGGGGAATGAGGCGGTCCACGGGACCGGGGACCCGGGCTCGCATGTGAAGGTCAGGTTCTCGTACGAGCCGCTCGGGGTCCCGGTCTTCTGTATCTGGTAGGCGCTGGTGTTGAGGGTGACGGGGGCCGACTTGTTGCAGGTCACGGAGCCGCCGACGGTAATCACGCCGGTGTGGGTGTTGACCGTGCCCGTGGTGTTCAGCGTCATACTGACAGCGAGTTCCGGCGCTGGGTCGGGCATCTGCGCGTGGAGCTCACCTCGCACGGGAAGCGTGGAGCCGCTGCAGTACCGCTCGAAGGTGGCGTCGACCGCACGGATGTAGCCGTAGGGGCCGTAGGAGATGCTGGAGATGGTGAAGGAGCCGGTGCCGTTCTGGCAGTCGCGGTCGCCGCTGAACTCCAGCTGGGGGTCTCCCGGCTGAGCGTTGGGCCAGTTGGATGTGTTGGTGTAGGTGACACCGGGGGCCAGCTTCTCGCCGGAAGGGGCTGCCATGTCCAGGAACCAGCGCTCACCCTCAGGCGAGACGACGGTGGCGCTCAGGCCGGACTCGTCGGTCGCCCCCTGGACATCGAACATCTGCGTCGTATCAGGGGTGTAGCTGTAGGACTGGCCGCCGGTGACGTACTCGCCGGGATCGCCGCTGAAGCTGAGCGTTCCCGTCACCGCCTCGGCGGCCTGCGCCGTACTCGTCAGCGGGGCTGCTGTCACCGCAAGGGCCAGGGTTGCCGTGAGGGCAGCCACAGTACGGGCCAGGCCGCGACCCAGCACGCTTCTACGCATCGAACTTCTCCTTCATTGGATCGGCCCCAGTCCTGCCGGATTGGGTAGCTGACTGAATGTCAGGTACCGGTCAAATCGGACCAGAAGGCCTGTACATGATCTTCTTGGCAGCGCATGCAGGAACGTAGCACCGACCACTGACACGGCAGCATTAGCCTCAATACCAGTGACTTAGAGGTCGCACGGATGGGGGTGCGGTCATGGCCAGCGGTTCGGGCGTTGGTCCCAGCGGTGAGTCGTCCATGCCTTCCGGATCAGACTCCGCACGGTGATGATCGTGTCGGCGAGGTCGAAGAATGCGTCGATAACGGTGGTACGCCGTTCGTAGCAGCGGGCGAGCCGGTAGAAGGCGTTCTGCCAGGCGTGGGTGCGTTCGACATGCCAACGCCGACTGGCCTGGATGGGCGCTTTTTCCCCCTTGAGCGCGATGCGTCCGTGCAGGCCGCGTTCGCTGAGCAGCGCGCGGGTCTTGTCCGAGTCGTAGCCGGCGTCCAGGTGCACGGTGATGTCGTCGGGTAACGGCCCCAGGTCGTCCAGACGGTCCAGGGTCTGGGCGAGCAACGGGGAGTCGTGGCGGTTGGCGTCGGCCAGGACACGACCCAGTGGAATGCCGTACCCGTCCGTCATACCCGAACGTTTCAAGCCCCGTTTGCCGCGGTCGACCGGTGAGCGACCGGCCACCTCGCCGCCTCCGGGAGCCTTGGTGATGGAGCCGTCCCCGGCGATCTGGTCGAGGACGAGGCCCACGATCCGGTCGTAGGAGTCCAGCGCGATCTGCTTGAACTGGGCGAAGATGCCGAGTCGTATCCACTCGTCGCGACGGCTGCGGATCGCGGTGGCTGAGCAGGTCGTGTCGGCGATCGCCTCGTAAGAACAGCCGAAGCGCAGCAGTTGCAGCATCTTGTCGAAGATGATCCGGTCACTGATGCGTCGGCGGTGGCAGCCGAGTGGATGGTCCGGGTGGAACTCGGGCCGCTCGGGCAGCAGCGCCACGAATTGCTCCCAGAGCGGTTCGGTGAGCCATGACGGCAGCACGGGCACAGGTCTCCCTCGTGATCACAGAGCGTCGCAACTCTATGATCACCGGGACCTGTGCCCGTTTTTGCTGCCGGGCCCCCAACCACGCCTATCCGCGCGACCTCTTAGCCTGCGCACCCCGCCGTCTTTCCAGCGGGCGAGCTCAATGCGGGCCAAAGGGCGCTGGCCCCAGGCCGGAGCAGCCAACCTCCCAGGCTGGACCTCCCGTGGCCATGAACTCACCTTGGCGCCCGTCGGGCATGCGCAATGTGCCGGGCTCCGCGTCGAAGAGGTCCACGCCCGTCTCTCTGTCTGTCAGCGCGACACTGCCAGCCCAGGTGCTGTGGCGGTCGTAGCTGAAGTTCTCCACGGTGGCCGGGTCCAGCCGCAGCACGAGCGAGGCCGTAACGGAGACTTCACGGCCGTCAGGAAAGACCACCGTGGCGGGACCTACGTACCGAGGTCGTCCGTCACCGGGGTGGAAGCGAGGTTGCGTCATGCAGCCATCCTGGCGCGAGCGGCCTGCCCCGGCGCGCGATCCGGTGAAGACCCCAGATGTCCTCACGGGTGGCGGGGCGCAGTCGCGTAACCGTTGGGTCACGACGTGTGGTTGTTGTCGTGCTGTCGTCCCGCCGTCCGGCAACCTAGGCCGACCAACGGCCTCATTGGGGGACACATGCAGCCAAGCGGTAACCCGTACCTGAATGCGCCCATCGTGGCGGAGCGCCCGCGTATGTTCGCCGACACGAAGGCGAAGGTGATCTGGGTGCTCGTGCCGGTGATTTCGATGGGGCTACTTGCCGCGCTTCCGTTCGTCATCGCGACCGTGAAGGGTGTCGTGCGGCCCATCGTGCCGGTCGTCTACGGTGCGGCGACGGTGGTGGCCATCGCCATCGGTCTGTCGGTCGACGCCATTGCCGGCCCTGGGAACGAAAGCCCGATCCCCGGGTTCTTTCTGGTGCTCCTCATTGCCACCGCGGCAACGCACACCGCGCTGCTGGACACCGAGTACGTGAAGTTCGGCCGGAAGTAGCCGAGACGCCTGCGCCCCCGCTGTCCTTCGGGACGGCGGGAGCGCTTTCGTGCGTTCGGGGGGTCTGCCAACTTTGTGGGTCTGGTGTCGTTGTGTACCGACGAAGTTCCGCTCGCAACCCGGCATTCAGGGTTCCGTTGCTTCTGCGACACCCCACTGTTTGATCGCCCAAGCCAGTCTGACTCCCCGATCACTCTCAAGATCAATGGGGAGAACTTCCGTATGCGTAAGCGCATCCTCGCGGTTGCCGGCCTGGCGCTGGCCACGCTCGGATCCATGACCACCAGCGTCCAGACGGCCTCGGCTGCGGCGATCTACTGGTCGTTCACCGATGGCACCGGACGGTGCCTGACGGAGTATTCAACCGGCGTCATCCGCATGGCCGACTGTTCTGGAGGCACGGCCCAGCAGTGGTCCTGGATCAACAGCTCCTGGAACTCGGACTACAGACTGTTGAAAAACAGGTGGACGGGGGACTGTCTGGTCAACGGTGGCCATGCCCTCAGCGACGACGTCAAGTCCGGCACATGCGAGGACTGGACGAGCAGGCACTGGAAGGTCGGCACTTCGACCTACACCTACATCCTGGACACGACGGACTGGGCCCTCACGGCCGATGAGCAGCCTAATGATCACGTGTACGTCACTTACCAAAGCGACTACAACACCTGGCGGAAGATCGAGATGAACTAGTTCGCGTGGCGTAGCGGCACGCAGCGCCCCCGCTGTCATTGGGGACGGCGGGGGCGCTTTTGTGCGTCCGGGGTCAGGGCTTCTCGCTTCGCGCACGCATGGAGCGGAGGACGACTCGCCAATGCATCCAGGCTGCGTACAGCACGCAGGCACCAAGTGCGATGTAGACGAGGCCACCGCCGTCAGAGTCCATGACGGCCGAGACGATAACGCGGACGCCAGTGCTGGTGAGACCCAGGGCGACTAGGACCCTCAAGGAGATCTTCACGGGTGCACGTTAGAGCCCCGGTGTCTGGCTGGGGAAGGGCTCAATTCTGTGACTTGGGCAGCTCGGTCACGAACGTGCCCAGCCCCGGGTGCATCACGGCGAGGCCGGCGGCACGCAGCTCCTGCAGGACACGGCGCGCGGTCACCGCCCCGATACCCCACTCGGCTGCAATGTCGAGCATCCCCGGAAGCCGGGAGCCCGGCGGGTACGTACCGTTTGCGATGCGCTCCTCCATCGCTTCGTACACCTGCCGCCACCTGGGGATCTCGGGCTTCCAGTCCATCTCATCAGGATGGGCGCGGTGCCCCTACTCGGCTAGATGATCACTATGGGTCTACTCATCACCCCTATCAGACCCATCAGACCTGTTCTACGCTGGGCAGAAGGAAGCCCCGCAGCCGTGGCGACGGCCCGGGGCACGGTCGACCCGGAGGGAGCCGACATGGCTCACGGTACCGTCCAGCACAGCCCGCGCGTAGCCGCCGGACTCAACGCCTTTGAGGGCCGTGCACGCCGCGCGCACCGCCTCTACCTTGAGCACTCGCAGGGCTGCGTCGACTGCGGCCACGGAGCCGCGCGCTGCACCGTGGCGACCGGCCTGTGGGTCGTGTTCACCGAAGCCCGGGACGGCGAGCGATGACCGCCGCCGAGAAGAGCACCCCGCGCACCTGCGCCCGCTGCCAGAAGTCCACCACCGACTTCGTCCCGTTCATGGTCGAGACCGGCTCCGGCCCGGGCGGCATGGGCGTCGTCTGCGCCGACTCGGCCGCCTGCGTCAGCCGGGCCCCGGCACCCCGCTGGACCGCACCCTCCTGAGACTGCCGGCCGCTCGACGGCAAGCACCACGGGGCGGACGGCAACGGGCCCCCACCGATCTTTGGCAGGCGGTGGGGGCCTTCTGCTGCGCAGCAAGGAGGGCTCCGCTCGGGGGGGTGAGCGGAGGCCTCGGCAGGTTCCACCCGGGGGGGGGTGAATGAAGCCCGCACGTCAACACTAACTCTCCGACACTCGGCCACCCCGACGCGGGGGCGCCGCCACCGGAGTGAGCGGCCCGGGTTCGTCCCCCTCAACCGTGGACCTGCCCCGAGATTGATGTTCAGTCCTTGCCGTTGACGCTCTGTTGTGTCCATGGCAACATCTCGGCTCACGCCACTTGATCGTGGGCGCCGCGAAGTTTCATCAGGGGGGATCGCGTTGAGGAAAATCACTCCGGTCTTGGTCGCCGCCGCTGCCGCGATGGCCAGCACGCTGGCTCTCGCAACACCCGCAGCGGCCCATCAGCATGACGCCAACGTCTACTCAGCGGGCCAGTGGAATCAAACGTGGCTCGGGCAAACCCGCGTCTTCAGCGACCACAAGACCGGGTGGGTGTGCGACAAGGAGGCCGACGGTGTGGGTGTCTACGGCCGCTTCAAGCTCGACAACGGCCAGATCATGGACCTCGCCGACGGGGATGGCGCAGGAAACGACTGCAATAATTATAAGTTCACCGCGCCTTCCGGCCGGTACATCGTGGCTATCGAAGCTGTCTGGCGGGGCGGACGCACTTCCGGCTGGCACGACGCCTAACGGCGGCCCGGGGTTCTTCTCGAACCCGGTCGCTTCTTCCATGTCGATCGGCATCGCAACCTCCAGCAACTCAACAGCAGCGGTTTCGAGTGTCGCGGCCACCTGCGCCAGGCATGTGGGGTCTGCCGCACGATCGGGTGACATCTTGACCTGCCCCACCTCTCAGGTTCCAGTTTTGGTGGCTAACTGACAGTCCTTCACGGAAGGCTGGCAGTCATGCCTCGTCCCTATCCTCCGGAGTTCCGGGCGCGCGCCATCGCGCTCATCCGCGCCGGCAAGCAGGCCAAACAGACGACGGTGGAGCTCGGCATCCATCCCGTCACGTTGTCGAAGTGGTTGCGGCAAGACGACATCGACAACGGGCGGCGACCGGGAACGCCGTCGAGCGAGTCCGCTGAGTTGCGGGCCGCTCGCCGGCGGATCCATGAGCTGGAAACCGAGCTGGCGATCGTCCGGCAGACGGCGAAGTTCCTCGGTGAGGACAAGCCGGCCCCAAAAGGCTCTACCCGGTGATCGACCGACTCGTCGATGCCGGGGCACCGGTCAACAGGTGCTGCCGGATCCTTGGTGTCGCCCGGCAGAACTATTACAAGCACAAGCGCACACCGACCACGCCACGGCAGCTACGGCGAGACTGGCTGACCGGGCTGATCCGAGAGGTTCACGTCGCTTCCCGCGGCACTTACGGCTACCGCCGCATCCACGCCGAGCTCACCTTGGGCATGGGCATCCGGGTCTGCACCAGGACCGTGTCGGTGCTCATGACACAAGCCGGGATCCACGGCCTGCCCGGACCGGTGCGCATCAAGCGGCTGCGTGGCATCGTCACTGCCGAGGACCTCGTCAATCGCAAGTTCCATCGCTTGCGTCCCGACGAGCTGTGGGTCACCGACATCACGCAGCACCGCACCAGGGAAGGGTGGGTGTACTGCGCGGCAGTTCTGGATGCGTTCAGCCGCAGGATCGTGGGCTGGTCCATCGACTCACGGCAGGACTCCACCCTCGTGGTCAACGCGCTGGACATGGCCATCCGCAACCGCCGCCCCGAGCCGGGCGGGATCGTTCACGCCGATCACGGCACCCAGTTCACCTCCTGGGTCTTCGGCGAACGGATCCGCTCCGCCGGCCTCCTACCGTCATTCGGCACCGTCGGAGACGGCCTGGACAACGCGATGATGGAGTCGTTCTGGTCCTCCATGCAGATCGAGCTGCTCAACCGCAAGCGCTGGAAGACCCGGATCGAACTGGCCAACGCGATCTTCGAGTTCATCGAGATCTTCTACAACCGCCAGAGACGACATTCAGCACTGGGCTACCGCACCCCGATCGAGTACGAGCTACTCTCCGCACAAGACACCGTCCCCGCCGCCAGTTAGCCACCGCAGCTGGAACCCAAACTGTGGGGCAGGTCAACCTGTCACCCGAAACTGCATCAGACCCGTTCTTTGGTGCCGTCGGCACGCACGCCGATCATCACCAGGACGGCGGCCTTTGTTTCCTCCAGGCGTATCCGCAGGTGAACGCCATCGGCCCACACATACACGTAGTCGGTGGTGGACAGGTCGCGCTCCTGGAACGTGGTGTGGCCGGCTCGCCACTGCTCGGTAAGCCGGGTGACGGTGGCTGGCGACAGCCCAGCCGTCGAGCCGAGGAACTGCTCCAGCGCGGGCACGAAGTCGCCCGAAGACAGGCCGTGCAGGTAGAGCAGCGGCAGCACCTCGGCGATCTTCGGTGACCTCCTGGCCCACGGGGGCAGAATCGCCGAGGAGAAGCGCTTCCGCTCGCCGGTGGCCTCATCGACGCGCTTGTCGTTGACCCGCGGCGCCTTCACCTCGACCACACCGGCCGCCGTGGTGATTTTCCGCGGCTGGTGGTGGCCGTTGCGGACCACCAGCCGACGGCCCCACTCGTCCCGCTCATCGGCCAACTCGGTGATGTAGGCCTTGACCTCTGCCTCCAGAGCGCCGGCGAGCATCCGTCGTGCGCCCTCCCGGACGATCTCGTCCATCCGGCCCTTCTTCATTCTCGTGACCGGTTCGTGGTCCAGCAGCATCCGGGCCCACCCCCAGAACCCCGCACCCCGGACACGCCGGTGGCCCGGCCGGGGTTCACCGCCCCGGCCGGGCCACCTCGCGCTGACGCGCGCTCACGGTCGCCCGTGTGCGGGCCCGCGCGTCAGCGCGTCAGCGCTTCGCGCTGCCGTCCTCCCAGTGCTTGGTCACGGGAGTCGCCGTCACGTCGCCCGAGTACACCAGTGCCACACGGTGGTTGTACTGGATCGTGTACTGCGTCTTCGCGCCGGTGACGACCGTCCCGCTGGACTTGAAGAAGTCCACCGTGGCGTTCGGCGGCTGCGTGGCCACGTAGGCCTGGCCGGCCGGCAGGGTGTACACGCCCAGCGGGACCTGCGTCGAGGCGCCCAGGCCGGTCGGGTACTCCGACGCGTCCGGGTAGCTCGACCCGTAGACGTCGACCGGAGTGCTGCCCGCGGCGGAGATGATCTTCACGCCGTAGGCCTGCTTGGTGTTCTGGCCGCCCGGGTTGTAGAACCACACCTTCGCGCCGCTGAACCAGATCGCCGTCCAGTCGCCCTGCTCGTCGGCGACGACGAACTGCTGGCCGGTCTGCGCCGTGCTGCCCCAGTCGCTGATCTCGTCGGTGCCCGGGGCGGTGCCGTGGATCGCCTGGTCACCGAAGAGCGGGGCGGACGCGTCCGGCGCGGTGCGCAGGAAGACGAAGTTCGACGCCTGCTGCCGGTCCGTGCACGCGGTCGTCGCGCCGGTCGGGTCGTCGATCGGGCACACCCGGACGGTCTGCAGGTTGGTGTCGAAGACGGGGTCGATGGTCACGACCGAGCCCACGGGCGCGGTGCCGCGCAGGCCGCTGAGCGGCGCGCCGAGCAGGCGCATGAAGTGGTCCCAGTCCCAGCTCGGTCCCGGGTCCCAGTGCTGAGCGCGGATACCGGACGGGCTTCCGCCGGCGACGTTGTCGTGACCCACGATGTGCTCGCGGTCCAGCGGTATGTCGAACCGGTGGGCCAGGTACTGCACGAGGTAGGCGGTGGACTCGTACTGCGCCTCGGTGTACCAGGTGGCGCCCTGCGCGGCGAAGCCCTCGTGCTCGATGCCGATCGAGTGCAGGTTCGAGGAGTAGTTGCCCGCCTGGAACGCGATGTCCTTCGTGGCCACCATCTGCGTCACCGCGCCGTCCGAGGACCGCATGACGTAGTGGGTCGACACGCCGTTCGACGGGTTGGCGAGACCGGCCACGCCGGAGTCGTACGTGCCCTCCAGGTCGTGGATGACGATGGTGTCGATCTTGATGCCGTTGGCGGGGCGGTTCGACACCTGCATGCCGGCCGGGGAGCCGGGCACGAAGGTGCACGGCACGGCCGGCGGGCACTCGGTGGCGGTGGTCGCCGATGCCTTCAGGTGCAGCCGGTCCACCTGGGCGGTGGCGGGGCGCACCGAGGGGGCGGCGTTGAGCCGGACCCGCTGGCCGTCCTTGGTGGTGACGCCGGCGCCGCCGCGGATGGTGGCGAAGACGCGGTCGGCGAAGCCCGCCGCGTCCCGCTTCTGCGGCGACTGGCTGTAGCGGGCGACCGCGCCGTACCACTGGGCGGCGTCCGCCGGTGCGCCGCCGGTCACCTGCTTCTCGTACGAGGCCAGCAGGGCCGCGCCACCGCGGATGTTCGCCGCGGGGTCCGTGCGCAGCGCGTCCTCGGACAGGCCGGTCAGCTTTGCGGCGGCCTGCAGGGTGTGCAACGCCGGGTTCGCGGCCATCGACTTCAGGTCGCTGCGCCCGACGGCGCCCGCGCCGTCGTCGGCCATCATGGCCGGGGTCACGTCGGTGAGGTGCATGGGCCCGTAGCCGCCGTCCGCGCTGGCCTGCGCGCCGTGCGACTCCCAGGCCGACTCCTGGTACGCCAGGCCGAGCAGGACGCTCGGCGGGACGTGGTACTCCGCGGCGGCCGAGGCGAAGTCCTGCTGCCGGGCCGTGTCCGCGGTGGTCGTGGTGCCGCTCGTCGTGTCGGCCAGCGCGTTGACCGGCAGAACGGCCAGGCCGCTCGCGGCCACCGCGCCCATCGTGATCGCGAGCGTCAACCGCCGCCGCGTCTTCCTTCTGTGCAAGGTGCTGATCCTTTACGGGAGCTCAGAACTGGAGAGGTCGTCGGGCACTCCGCGGGCCGGGCCGCCACCGGGGACCGCGCTTGCCGGGGGCCTCGACCGGCGATACGGTAACCGACCGGTCATCTACAGCCAAACCCACTGCAACGCGCGTGACCCGGCCGGTGCCGCTGGCTCCGGAGGGCCGTCGTCGCAGCTCAGGACATCCGGTCCCCGCATCCGCCACATTGCCGTGCGGGCCGTCCGCCCCTCGCGAGGGCGCCCGTGACGCCAGGCGTCACGGCTGAACTGCTTGACGATGCAAATAGACTACGTGGTCGATGCACGGGGGCGCCACGCGGTCGGGCGGCGAAGGTGTGAAGGTCTTGAACAGGTCCCCCGCGGCGCTCGACCCGTTGCCTCCGCTCCTCCGGGCCTTGCCGCTCATCCTCCGAACCCGCGAACCGTGGCCGTGTACGCGGGAGGCAGGCGTCAGGGCCCCTCGGCCGGCGGGCGGCGTGTGGCCGGCCGCGGTACCGAGGAGCCCTGCTGCAGCGGTGGTTCAGCGCTCGCGCGGGGGTGTCCCGGCGATCGTCGCGGCCCGGGTCAGGCCGTGGTGACGGTGACGTCGGCCGCGTTCACGTACACGTAGCGGTGGTTGAACTGCACCGTGTAGTACTGCTTGGCGCCGGTGACGACGCCCTGCCGGCTCGGGAAGAAGTCCTGGCCGTTGACCGGGGGCTGGTCCGCCACGTAGGCCTGGCCCACCGGGATGCCGTAGTTGGGCGCCGTGATCGGGTTCTGCGCGTCGGGGCCCCAGCCGGCCGGGACCTCGGACGGGTCGGGGAAGGCCGTGCCGTAGACCGGCGCGGTCGTGGTGCCGGCCGCGGTGAGGATCTTCACACCCGTGGTCGGGATGGTGTTCTTGCCCTCGGGGTTGGAGATCCAGCCCTTCTGGCCGTCGAACCAGATGGCCGTCCAGTCGCCCTGCTGGTCGGCGACGACGAACTGCTGGCCGGCCTGGACCGTGGTGCTCCAGTCGCTGACGTCGTCGGTGCCGCTCGTCGCGGTCGGGTGCACGTTCGCGTCCAGGACGAGCGGGGAGTCCTCGCTGGGGCCCTGGTGGACGAAGAGCGAGCTCGCCGGGACCGTCTTCGGGGTGCACACCGGGGTGCTGCCCGTGGGGTCGTCGGCCGGGCAGACGGTGAACGTCTGCAGGTTCTTGTTGAAGGTGGGCGCGATGGTCACCACGCTGCCGACCGGGCCGACGCCGCTCGTCCCGTCGTCGAACGGGGCGCCGATCTTCTTCATGAAGCGGGTCCAGTCCCACTCGTTGCCCTGGTCCCAGTGCATGCCGGCCAGGTCGGCGGTCTTGCCGCCGGGCACGTTGTCGTGGGCCAGGATGTGCTGGCGGTCCAGGGGGATGTCGTACCGGTCCGCCAGGTACTTCACCAGCTTGGCCGTCTGCTGGTAGGCGACGTCGGTGTACCACTGCGCGCCGAAGGCGGAGAAGCCCTCGTGCTCGATCTGGATCGCGTGCAGGTTGCTGTCGTAGTTGCCGTCACCGAAGGCGACGTCCTTGTCCGACACCATCTGGGTGACCGCGCCGTCGGAGGAGCGCATCACGTAGTGCGCGGCGGCGGCGTTCGGTCCCTGGAAGGTCCGGATGGCCGCGTCGTAGGAGCCCTCCGTGGTGTGCAGCACGATCTGTGTGATCTTGATGCCGTTGGCGGGCCGGTTGGAGACCTGGACACCCGTGGACGACGCCTGGACGAACTGGCAGTCCATCGACTTGGGGCACTCGGCCGGCGTGTTCGGATCGGTCTTGGCCAGCTTGAGCTCGGCCAGCTGCCCGGTGGCCGGGGTGGCGGACGGGTCGGCCTGCACGGTGACCTGCTGACCGTCCGACGTGGTCTGCCGGACGCCGGAGCGGATCGAGGCGAAGACGTCCGAGACGAAGGACTGCGCGGCCCTCTCGTTCGGCATCTGGCTGTACTTGGCGACCGCCCCGGCCCAGTCGGAGGCGTTGTCCGAGGTCTGGCCGGTCAACTGCTTCTGGTAGGAAGCCAGCAGGGCGGCGCCGCCGCGGAGGTTGTCCCGCCGGTTGTGGCGCAGGTCGTCGGCGGGGATGCCGGTGAGCTTCGCGGCGGTGAGCAGGGTGTGCAGCTCGGGGTGCTTGGTCGCGGAGGTGAGCTCCGAGTCGCCGGTGATGCCCGAGGGGCCCTTTCGCAGCATCTCCGGAGTGGCGTCGGTGAGGTTCATGAATCCCCACCCGGCGTTGTTGCTGTAACCGGAGTGGGACTGGAGCCCGGACTCCTGGCGGGCCACGCCGAGGAGCACGGAGACCGGCACGTGGTACTCGGCCGCGGCCGCTTCGAAGTCCGCCTGGGTGGCCGACTGGTGCGGGGCCGGGCCGGACTGGCCCGCCAGGGCGGTCGAGGGCAGGAGCGTGAAGGCACCCACGGCCAGAGCTCCGCCGGCGACGACGGCCGGAAGCAGGCGCTTCCTTGTTCGCTTGTGCAAGGCATTCCTTCCGATACTGCTTCTACTGCTGTGTGATGCGCAGCACGCACGGCGCGGGGACCGTCAGGTGTCCGATCGGTGATCCCGTGCCGCGTTCGGTCACGCCCGCATCGTCGGCGCCACCGGCCGGGCGGATTCCGCCCGGATATGGGTGCGCCGACGTGAACGGGGGAGGTGCGCACCGGAGTTCAGTTGTGCCCGCCGAACCCGACATCGTTGTCATGACGACCCGTCGAAGTCGATCGATCAGCGGCATGTCGAGCATTCAATCACACGCTTCGTTGGTGCCGGCATCGATTCCTCGATGTGGACGGCGAGGCGTCGGTCACCCTCTGCGGACCGGGTGCGGGCCCGGTAACTCACCGGGATTTCGCGCCTTTTGATGCCGGAATCCGGCGCTCCGCAAGCTACCGGCTGGTCACAACGTTTCACAACATCTTCAGATGGTGTCGCGCCCGGGTGAAGCGGAAGCGTCCTGCGGGTGGCCCCGGGGACGGGGCTCGGGCAGGAACCGGACAAGGCCCGGACAGGAACCGGACAAGGCCCGGACAGGAACCGGACGGGACCCCGCCCGGAGGGGCGAAGGGGCGGGCGGATAAGAAGGCCGGATGACCCGGATACCGACCCGGCGGCGCTGATGCCGTCCCTGGATACCGCCCAGTGGGCGGTGGCCCTGCTCGCGCTCTTCCTCGTCGGCTACTCCAAGACCGGGGTGTCCGGGGCGGGGACGGTGGGGGTGGCGCTGTTCGCCCTCGTGCTGCCGGCGAAGCTGTCGACCGGAGTGCTGCTGCCGCTGCTGCTGGTAGGCGACGTGGTGGCGGTGGCGTCGTACCGGCGGCATGCCGACTGGGGCCGGCTGGTCCGGCTGTTCCCGTGGGTGGTGGTGGGCGTCCTGCTGGGAGCGGCGGTGGTGCGCCGGGTGGACGACGCCCGGATGCGGGAGCTGATCGGGGCGCTGCTCCTGCTGATGCTCGCGGTGCACTGGTGGAGCCGGCGGCGTGGCCCGGACGACCGGTTGGTGCACCACCGGGCCGTCGCCGCGGGGGCCGGGGTGCTGGCCGGGTTCGCCACGATGACGGCGAACGCGGCGGGACCGATCATGGCGCTGTACTTCCTGGCCGTCGGGCTGCCGATGCTGGGGTTCCTCGGCACCAGCGCCTGGTTCTTCCTGCTGCTCAACGCCTTCAAGGTGCCGTTCAGCGTCGGGCTCGGCCTGATCACGCCCGCGACGCTGGCCTTCGGCGCGCTCACCGCCCCGGCCGTCCTCGCCGGTGCCGCGGCCGGCCGGGCGACGATCAGCCGTATCAGCCCGAAGGTCTTCGAGCGGGTCACGGTCGTGCTCACCCTGTTGGCGGCCGTCCGCCTGGTCACGCTCTGACACCCGGAGGGACAGCGCGCCGTGCGCGCTGTCCCTCCGCTGACACATGGCTTTCCTCGGTCCGTACTCGTTGTCACGGCAACGGCCGGTCGCGCGCCGCACGAGCGGGCGCGTCCGGGAGTCCAGACGAGAGAAGGCGCGCATGAACGTCAGTGCACACATCGAGGCCGTCTACGCGGAGGTCTGCCGGCGCAATGCCGGTGAGCCCGAGTTCCACCAGGCGGTGGGGGAGGTGCTGCACTCGCTGGCGCCGGCACTTCAGGCGCACCCGGAGTACCTGGAGGCGCGGATCGCGGAGCGGGTGTGCGAGCCGGAACGGCAGGTGATCTTCCGTGTGCCGTGGGTGGATGACCAGGGCCGGCCGCAGGTCAACCGGGGCTTCCGGGTGGAGTTCAGCAGCGCCCTCGGGCCGTACAAGGGGGGCCTGCGCTTCCACCCCAGTGTCAATCTGGGCATCGTGAAGTTCCTGGGCTTCGAGCAGATCTTCAAGAACGCGCTCACCGGCCTGGCGATCGGCGGCGGCAAGGGCGGCTCGGACTTCGACCCCAAGGGCCGCTCCGAGGGCGAGATCATGCGTTTCTGCCAGTCGTTCATGACCGAGCTCTACCGTCACCTCGGCGAGCACACCGACGTCCCCGCCGGGGACATCGGCGTCGGTGGCCGGGAGATCGGCTACCTCTTCGGCCAGTACAAGCGGATCACCAACCGTTTCGAGGCGGGCGTCCTCACGGGCAAGGGCATCGGCTGGGGCGGTTCCCACGCGCGCACCGAGGCCACCGGGTACGGCGCGGTGTTCTTCGCCAAGGAGATGCTGGCGACCCGCGGCCAGGGCTTCGAGGGCCGCAAGGTGGTCGTCTCGGGTTCGGGCAACGTCGCGGTGTACGCGATCGAGAAGGTGCGCGCCCTCGGCGGCACGGTGGTGGCCTGCTCGGACTCCTCGGGCTACGTCGTCGACGAGGACGGCATCGACCTGGAGTTGCTGAAGGAGGTCAAGGAGGTGCGCCGCGGCCGGCTCTCCTCCTACGCGGAGGCGAAGCCGAAGGCGCGCTGGTCGGAGCGCGGTTCGGTCTTCGAGGTGCCCTGCGACGTGGCCCTGCCGTGCGCGACGCAGAACGAACTGGCCGGGCAGGACGCCGGCGCGCTGGTCAAGAACGGGGTCGTGGCCGTCGCCGAGGGCGCGAACATGCCGTGCACGCCCGAGGCGATCGAGACCTTCCGCGAGGCCGGGGTGCTCTTCGGGCCGGGCAAGGCCGCCAACGCCGGCGGTGTGGCGACCTCCGCGCTGGAGATGCAGCAGAACGCCTCCCGTGACGTGTGGACCTTCGCGCAGACCGAGGCCCGGCTGGCCTCCGTCATGCAGTCCGTGCACGCCGAGTGCCGTGCCACCGCCGAGACGTACGGCGGCAGCGGGGACGACTACGTGCTGGGCGCCAACATCGAGGGGTTCCTGCGGGTGGCCGAGGCGATGACCGCGCAGGGCGTCGTCTGACGGTCTGTCCGAACACGAAGGCCCGCCGGCGCGGCGGGCCTTCGCGTGCGTGCGGGGCCGGGGTTCAGGGCGCGCCCATCTCCCGGGCGAACGAGCCGGGGTCGGTGTCGTAGCCGCGGACGGCCGGGTGGAAGTGCCACTCGCCCGAGCCGGCCCGGACGAACTCGCCGAGTGCCGCGGCGGTGGAGCCCGCGACCTCGGAGAAGTCGGACGCCGCGAGGTCGGCGTAGCCCTCGACGACCCGCACGCGGGTGCCCGCGACGTCGCCGAAGGTGATCCGGCCGTCGTGCTGCTGGATGGCTATGCCGACGACGACGCGGCCGAACGCCGGTGAGAGCCGGTCGAATTCGAGGGTCATGACCTCGTCGTCGCCCAGGCCCTTGCCGTTCTTGCTGTCGCGGTTGAGCGTGATCGTGCCGTCCGGCGAGCGGCTGTCGAAGTGCACGAGGTAGGCCGGATCGCCGTGCGGGGACTTGGCGAGGTAGGTGGCGGCGACGATGTCGAGGTCGTGGGCGGGGGTGCCGAGCGGGCTGGGGTCCCATTTGAGACGGACCTCGACCTTGCTGACGCCCTTGTTGAGGGTGCTCACTGCTGTTCCTCCGTCGGTGCGGGGTGAATCGGCGGGCGGGGACGCCGAGTTCGAGTCTCCGACGGAACACCCCCGGTTCACAAGATCACCTGGTCGGGGGGCCGGCCGCGCGAGCACGGCGGCCTGGTGAGGCCGCCGCAAAGGTAAGTGACGATACGTCAGGCAGGTGGTGAGGTCTCCGGGGATCAGGCCGACGCGAGGGACTGCTCGGCCCAGAGGGTCTTTCCGGCGGGAGTGTGGCGCGTGCCCCAGCGGTCGGTGAGCTGGGCGACCAGCAGCAGACCCCGGCCGCCCTCGTCGGACAGCCGGGCCCGCCGCATGTGCGGGGTGGTTCCGCTGCCGTCCGAGACCTCGCAGATCAGGGAGCGGTGATCGCGGATCAGCCGCAGCTGGATGGGCGGTCCGCCGTACCGGATGGCGTTGGTGACCAGCTCGCTCACCACCAGTTCGGTGGTGAACACCACGTCGTCCAGGCCCCACGAGGCCAGCCGCTCGCTCACCCGCCGCCGGGCCTCCGCCACGTGGGCGGGGTCGCCCGACAGGTCCCAGGAGGCGACGTGGTTCCCGTCCAGGGCCCGGGTACGGGCCACCAGGAGGGCGATGTCGTCGATCCGCCGTTCGCCGATCGCCTCGCCGCCGCGCATCGCCGCCAGGACCCGGTCGCACAGGTCCTCCAGGGAGCCGGCGGGGGCGGCGAGCGCCCGGCGCAGCTGCTCCAGGCGCTGGTCGACGTCGCGGCCGCGGGAAGTCAGCAGGCCGTTGGTGAACAGGGCGAGCACCCCGCCCTCGGGGACGGCGATCTCGGCCGCCTCGAACGGCAGGCTGCCGAGGCCCAGCGGCGGCCCGGCGGGCAGGTCGACCACGGTCACGGTGCCGTCCGGGAGCGCCAGCAGGGGGGCGGGGTGGCCGGCGCGGGCCAGGGAGCACACCCGGGAGACCGGGTCGTAGACCGCGTACAGGCAGGTGGCGCCCACGTCGCCGGGGATGTCGCCGATGGCCTCGCGGGCCTCGGTGTTCACCGGGCACTCCTCCGTCTCCCGCTCGGACGCGGCGTGGGTCACGATGTCGTCCAGGTGGGTGAGCAGCTCCTCCGGCGGCAGGTCGATGTCGGCGAGGGTCCGCACGGCCGTCCGCAGCCCGCTCATGGTCGCCGAGGCGCTGATGCCGTGCCCGACGACGTCGCCCACGACCAGGCCCACCCGCGCGCCGGGCAGCGGGATCACGTCGAACCAGTCGCCGCCCGCCTCGCCGCCGGCCGGCAGGTAGCGGGCGGCGGCCTCCACGGCGCTCAGCCGGGGCGGGCCCTGCGGGAGCAGGCTGTGCTGCAGGGCGAGGGCGATGCTGTGCTCGCGGGCGTAGCGCCGGGCGTTGTCCACGTAGACCGCGGCCCGGGTGACCAGGTCGTCGGTGATCGTCAGATGGCTCGTGCGGAACCGTTCCGGGCTGCCGCCGTGGCGGACCAGGGTGACCGCGCCGAGCGTCGCGCCACGGGCCCGCACCGGCGCCGCGATGAGCGAGTGCGCCCCGTACTTGCGGACCAGTGCGGCGCGCGGCGGGTCCTGCTCCAGCCACTCGGTGATCGCGGGGTCGGCGAAGGAGCGCATCACGGGCCGGCCGGTGACCATGCACTCGGTGATGGGTGAGGTGACGGGGTGCAGGTGCATGCCGCCGGGCGAGAGCACCGTCTCGGGGACGGACCGGTGCGCCGCCCGGCGCAGCGCGACCGGACCCGACAGCACGGCCGGGGGCTGCTCGCCCCGGAACACCTCGTCCAGCAGGTCGACGCTGACGAAGTCGGCGAGCCGGGGCACGATGACCTCCGCCAGTTCCCGTGCCGTGCCCTCCACCTCCAGGCTCGCCCCGATCCGGGTCCTGGCCTCGGCGAGCAGCGCCAGCAGTTCCCGGGACTCGGTCTCCTGGGTGTGGTCGAAGGCGACCAGGCCCACGGCGCGCACCCGTCCGCCGGCGTCCTTCAGCGGGTAGATGTCCACGCCCCACACGTGCGCCCTGGTCTCGCCGGGCACCCGCGACGCGTAGTGCTCCATGTAGTCGGCCACGCCGGTCGCGGCGACCTTCCGGATGCGCTGCTCGTTCTCCTCGTAGGCCGGACCGTGCAGGAACTCGGTCAGCCGCAGCCCGCGCAGTTCCGCCTCGGAGCGGCCGGTGGCCCGTTCCAGGCCCGGGTTGACGCGCAGCACCCGGGCGTCGTCGTCGAAGACCACCAGGGCGTCGGGGTTCTGCTCGAACATCCACCGCATGAGGGTGGCGTCCGCGTACGGGCCGAGGTCAGGGGGCGCCTGCTCCGGCTCGTCCGCGGGCAGGGCCAGGAACAGGAAGCCCGCCCAGCGCTCGCCGTCCAGCAGCGGCACGACCCGGGCCCGGCCGTCCGCCGGCAGCGGCAGACCCCCGCCGACGAGCTCGTCCAGCGGCGCGCCGACCGCCTCCCGTGGTGTGTACCCGAACAGGCGCTGGGCTCCTGCGCTCCAGGACGTCACGCGGCCGTCGACGTCCGTCACGGCGATGGCGGCCGACTGGTCGAGGCGCGAGCCCGCCGGTCCCGGGGGCAGCGGACCCGCCGGCGTACCGGGTCTGTCCATGGCGTATACCTGACCCTCTGCCGCATGAACGGGCACTGTCCACCATTGCCCGCGCGCGGTGCGATGGCAAGGCGAACGGAACGATCTTCGTCCCTGAGGCAACCGAACAGGTGCCCCACCCGGTTGGGCGGGTGTGAGGCCGGAATCAGGGACAGGAATGCGATGGCGAGGACAGCACGGTGAGGGACGCGGGGCCGGACTTCGAGGAGTTCGTCACCGCGCGCGGGCCGAGGCTGCTCCGGGTCGCCTGGCTGCTGACGGGGGACGCCCACCTCGCGGAGGACCTGCTGCAGACGGTGCTGGCGAAGGTCTGGCCCAAATGGCGCGGGATAGCCGGCGAGAACCCCGAGGCGTATGTGCGCAAGGCGCTGGTCAACACGCATTCGTCGTGGTGGCAGCGGCGCTGGCGGGGCGAGGTGCCGCACGGCGAGGTGCCGGCCGGTGCGTCGGCGGGCGACCCCTTCGCCTCCGTCGACCTGGAGCAGTCGCTGGCGGCCGTGGTACGGCGGCTGCCGCCGCGGCAGCGGGCCGTGGTGGTGCTGCGCTACTTCGAGGACCTGAGCGTGGAGGAGACCGCCGCGGTGCTGGGCTGCCGGCCCGGCACCGTCAAGAGCCAGGCGGCCAAGGCGCTGAGCATGCTGCGCACGGAAATCGCGGCGGTGCCCGGCCTGACGGAAGGGGGTGAGCGGCATGCGCAACGGGACTTCGCGTGATCGCGAGCAGGAACCGGGCGCCGAGGACGAGTGGGAGCTGAGCGTGCTCCTGGAGCGGACCGTGCCGCAGCCCCTCGCCCCCACCGACCGGATGGCCCAGGTCAGGCGCCGGGTGCAGCGGCGCAGGCGGCGCCGGATGGCGGCGCTGTCCACGGCCGCGGTGGCGGCCGTCGGCGTGGGGGCGCTCACGGTGACCGGCCTGACCTGGGGCGCCGCCGACCCGCACCGGCGGACGGTCGCGACGCCCGCCGCCGCGGGGACCGCCACGTCCGCGGCCACGCCGCCGCCCACGTCCACGTCCATGCCGTCGGCCGGCACGGACGGGGACGCGTACACGACCGTCCACCTCAAGGACCTGTACGGGCTGACGCTCCGGCTGCCGCGCGGCTGGAAGGGCTTCACCACCCTCGACCAGGACGCGATGATGATCGGCTTCGTGTCGCAGCAGCCCATGCACCAGCAGGCCTCCTGCGGGACCACCCCCGACCTGGGGTACTCGGCCTGCCCGCCGGTCGGAACATTGGGCAGGGGCGCGGCGCTGATCTACATCCACAAGACGATGTACACGAAGACGGACGGCAAGGCCGGGTTCGACGTCGTGGAACCGGGTGCGCCCGGCAAGGGCTGCCAGGTCCTCCACGGCGACGCCGAGATGCAGGCGTGGGGCGGAATCCCCACGACGAAGGACCGGCCCCTGCTGCTCAACGTCGACGTCTGCCTGCGAGAGCCGTCCCAGGACACCGTCGCGGCGATCCGCAAGGCCCTCGAGACGGCGCGGTTCCCCCAGGGCTGATCGCCCTTCCCCCCCACCACTTCGTTCACCCCGAAAGGCCTGGCCAATGCCCAACCGCGTGCCGCGCGGCGGTGCCCGCTCCGCGATATCCCTGCTCGCCGCTGTCGCGGCCGTCGCCGCCGGAGCGGGACTGCTCGCCGGCTGCGGGACGCCGACCGCCGCGGTCTCGCCGGCGGCGCTGCCCGTGGCGGCCTCCGCCTCGCCGGCCGTGCCATCCGCCACGCCGACGCCGACGCCGGTCGACACCACTGTGCCGGGCCTGGGCCCGCGCACCCTGAAGGCCGTCCCGGCCGGCGCCCGCCAGGTCGTCGTGGTCACCGGCGCGGGCAGGAACTCCTCCGTCTCCCACGTCGTGGTCCACGAACGCCGGGCCGACGGCAGCTGGAGCGACGGCCCGACCTGGTCCGCCCACAACGCCCGCGACGGCTGGACCACCGACCACCACGTCGGCGACCTGCGCTCCCCCGCGGGCGTCTACGGACTCACCGACGCGGGCGGCCTGCTCCCCGATCCGGGCAGCAAGCTCCCCTACGACCACTCGACGGGGTTCTTCATCTCCGGCAAGGGCTTCAGGGGCGAGTCGCTGGCCGGCTCGTTCGACTACGTGGTCGCCATCAACTACAACCGGCAGCCCGGCACCACACCCCGCGACTGGACCCGCCCCCTGGGCGCCTCCCGCGGCGGCGGCATCTGGTTCCACGTCGACCACGGCGGCCCGACCCAGGCCTGCGTGAGCCTGCCCCGTCCCGACATGCGCGAGCTGCTGCGCACCCTGGACCCGGCCCTGCACCCCGTCGTCGTCATGGGCGACACCGACTGGCTCAGCCGCTGAGCCGCGCCGCGTGCCCGGCCTCGTCCTCCCGGACGGCGCTCGGGCCGGACGCCCGCACCTCCCACCGCGTGTCCGGGGCCGGCTCCCGGCCCAGCGTGCCCGCCGCCAGCGCTGCCTCGATCCGGGCCCGCACCTCCGCCTCGTCCGCCGGCTCCGCCGCGAACAGCACGCGCAGCCGCACGCCCTCGTCCTCCCCGGGCGACACCGCCGTGTGATGCGCCGCGAGCGGGCACGGCCCCTCGTGCTCCCAGCCACCGCACAACGCCACGGTGATCGCGCCCCCGGGCGCCCTCTCGTCCCCACCGGGCCCCAGAACCACGACCGCTTCATGGGCGAATGCCTCGCGCATGGGCCCAGTATGGGCCGGGGGCGGGTGCATGTAACACCCTTGTCAATGCCGCGCCGCGACTCCCCGCTGCGGTTACAGTGGCCGCGAAATCACTGCCCGGCGAGCGGAGCGGCCGGGTCTGCCGAGGGCAGGAGAGCGCCGAGCCATGCCAGCATCCCCCCTGAGGCTTCCGGCGTACGTGGACTTCCGCCCGCTCGGCAGGTGCAATCTGAGCTGCCCCTTCTGTTTCGGGCCGCGCCATGAGGTGCCGACGATGTCCCGGCAGGACGCCTTCCGCGTCGCGGACGTGCTCAGGGAAGCGGGCGTGCGGGGCATCGTGGTGTCGGGGGGCGAGCCGACGCTGCTGCCCTATCTGGCGGAACTCCTGGCCGAGCTGGGCCGCGCGGACCATCCCTCGGGCACGGACGCTCCCCGCGTGGTGCTCTCGACGAACGGTCTGGCGCGACTGCCCGTCATGCGCCGTGTCCTGCCGCACCTGTCGTGGATCGCCCTGCCGCTGGAGTCCGCCGACGCCCGCGAGCACGCCGCGCTGCGCACCGGCGTCGCCCCGCACCGGGAGCGGGTGCTGGCGCTGCTGAAAGAGGTGCGCCGGAGTTACGACGTGAAGGTGAAGCTGGGCACGGTCATCACCCGGCGCAATCTGGGCGGTGCGCCGGACGTGCTGCGGCTGATCGAGGACGACGACTGCCTGCCGGACGTGTGGAAGATCTACCAGATGTCCGAGACCAACTACGGCGCCGACAACAGCGACTGGCTGTCGGTCTCCGAGTGGGACTTCGAGGAGGCGCTGTCGCGGTGCGAGAAGGCCGCGGCGGACCGCGGGGTGACGCTGGAGGTGTACCGCAACAAGACCCGCAGCGGCAGCTACCTCTTCGTCGATCCCGACTGCCGGGTTGTGGTGATCAAGGACGGGGCGGAGCACCGGATCGGGCACCTCTTCGAGGAGAGGGAGGCCGTCGCACGGGGTATCGGTGAGATGGTGGAGTCCGACAGCAACGCGGACAACTTCACCCGGACCTACCCGGACCTGCCCGGAGGCGTGACGTGAGCGGAATCGCGGAACCGACGGTGCGTGTGGGCGTGCAGACGATCCTGCGGCGCGAGGGCGCGATCCTGCTCGGGCTGCGCGTGAACACCTTCGGGCACGGCACGTGGGGGCTGCCCGGCGGCCACGTGGAGCTCGGCGAGACGCTCCTCGAGGCTGCCGCACGGGAGTTGAAGGAGGAGACGGGCGTCGCCGCGCTGGAGATGCGCGTCGCGCACGTCACCGACCCGGACCCGGTGGCCAACCACCACATGCAGATCGGCGTGGAGGTCCTGTCCTTCAGCGGCGAGCCCGTGGTGCGTGAGGCGCACCGCTGCGGCCGCTGGGAATTCTGGCCGCTGGACGCGTTGCCCGAGGCCCTGTTCGTGGGGTCGGCCGGTGTGCTGCGCGCCGCCCGGCGGGGTCTGTTCCACGTGCCGTAGCCCGTTCGCGGCGGACCTGCGCCCGCCGCCGCTCAGTCCGCTTCGCCCGCGGGCGGGGCGACGGGCTTGGCGGCGGTGTCGTCGGTGAGGGTGCTCAGGAGCATGCGCAGCCGCTGCTTGTGCTGGAACTCGTGTGCGCGGAACTGCTCCAGGGTGCTGGCCAGTTCCCATTGCGTCTCGAAGGTGTCCACGCTGAGCGCGTAGTAGCGGCTGACCTTGCCGAACTCGATCTCGAAAGCCCCCATGCCGCGTTGGGTGCGGTCCTCGGGATTGGCCGTCATGTAGGGCTCGAAGAAGCCGGCGTCGGAGGTGAGCAGGGTGGTGCCCGAGATGTCCATGGGGGTGAGCCGCAGTTCGATCCGGTCCCCGTAGACGGTGCGCAGCCGCTCGTACTCCTTGATGACCTTCCGGAACGTGCGCTTGTAGTAGTCGCTCGCCTCGATCAGCTCGATGACGTTCTCCGCGGTCGGCTTCTCCCAGGCCGCCTCGCGCTTGATGAAGACACCCAGGTTGTTCCAGGGGCTGCTGACGATGACGTGGAAGTGGACCCGGTTCTCCAGGGCCTGGACGATCACCGGCATGAAGCGCTGCGGCGAGTCGAGGAAGTACGAGGCGCCCGCGTGGGCGATCAGCCGGACGAGGTGCTTCTCCCTGGCGATCGCGCGCGACTTGGCGTGGTTGCGCTGCGTGTTGTTCCGCGGTGTGTACGTGGCGTCGATACGCTCCACCAGTTCGACGACCTGGGTGGAGTCCCCCCGCATCCGGGCCAGGTTGGACAGCGCGGCCTGCGTCTGGGGGTGGTCGCGGCCCAGCGTGGCCGAGGTCTGCTGGGCGACGGTCTCGAGTATCGACTCGGCGCGGGCGCGCCGTTCCTCGGAGGGGGCGGACAGGCCGGCGGCCTCGAACTCCGCGGCGGCCAGGTTGGCCAGGGCGGTGAGGGTCTGCGGGTGGTCCGCGCCCAGACCGGCCGAGATCCGCTGGGTCACGGTCTCCAGTACGTCCACCGCCCGCTCGGCGCGGTCGGTGTCCCGGGCGGCGCAGGCGGCGTCGAATTCGGCGCGGGCCAGGGTGGCCGCCGCCTCCAGGGAGCGCCGGTGGTCGGGGCCCGCGACGTCGAGCAGGACGCGGGTCCACCGCTCCAGTTCCTTCACGGCCGTCTCCAGCCGCTCCCCGCGGTCCGGCCCCCGGACCGCCCGGGCGGCACCGACCATGACCGAGGCGATGAGGAGACGGGTGTCCACCTGCGCGGCCTCGTCGGCCGGGCCCTGACGGTCGGCGGCCTCGCGCGCCTCGCCGGCCCAGCGGGCGGCCTGCCGCACGTCCCCCGTGCGCATGCTCACCACCGCCAGGTTCGTCAGCGCCTTGACCTCCTGCGGTCCGGCCGGCGCGCAGGTGCGGGCGGTGTCCAGCGCGGCGCCGAGGCTGTCCCGCGCGTCGTCGAGCCGTCCGTAGGCGGCCTGCAGGACGGCCAGGGCGTTCCAGTCGTCGGGGCGCACGGTCTCGCCCTGCTCCTCCGCGTCCGTCAACCGGTCGCGGGCCAGGTCGATCAGCGAGACGGCCGGGTCGTGCAGGGAGATCCGCCGGAGCAGAGCCGACAGCCGGATCAGCCGGGACGCGAAGCCGGCGGTGGATCCGTCGCCGTCGCCCTCCCCGTCCGCGCAGTCCTCGCTGTGCAGTTGGGTGACGTAGCCGAGCAGGGCGGTCTCGTGGTCCTGGCGGTGCGCCCCGTCGTCCTCTGCCGCGCGCACGGCTACGGCCAGGGCCTCGTCGAGGTTCTCGATCACGGGAAGGCCTTGGTCGCGGGGAACGGCCCCATGGCCGTCACGTACTGGAGGTCCATGAGGTCGGGCGCCGCGGCCGGATCGTCGAGCTCGCTCCAGCGGGTCCGCTCCTCGATGGAGAAGGGCCCCTCGGCGGACCGGTCGCCGTCGGGGCGCAGCAGGTCCAGCAGGCGGACCAGTTGGAGTTCCGGGAAGCGCTTCATGGCCTCGGCGATCGTCGTCGCGTACAGAACGTTGGTGCTGTGCTCGGGCGGCCGCGGTTCGAGGAGCTGCTGGATGCGCTCCATCATCTGGACGGTGAGGATGCCGAGCACGGCGCGCGTCGGCGTGGGCCGGGTGACCGGCCCCCCGGAGTAGCCGGAGAAGTCGCCGAGCAACTGGTTGCAGCGGAGCTGGAGGACTCTGATCTCGGTGCTCGCGGCGGAGTCGAACGGACGCGACGGGTGGTCCACCACGCCGTTCAGGTACGGGTCGTTCTTCTCCGGCCGGTACGTACCCTCCCAATGGTCTCCCATCGCGGCTTTGTCGAAACACACCGCAGGCAGCGGTGGTGTCCCGGGAAGCCGCATCTCCAGCAGGGCGAGATCGGCGTCGGGCAGGCGCCGGTGCACCACGCCCGGCACTTCGCCGCCGTGCGCCGGCAGCAGGGTCAGACCGGGGACCTCACCGCCGTCCCCCTGCATGCCGTTGAGGCAGTGGGAGGCGGTGAGGACGAGTCGCCGGGTCAGCCGCACCCCGCCGCCGAGGCGCTTGCCCCGCTGGGAGATCGCCACCCAGTCCTCCTCGGGGTCCACTGGCTACTCCGTGCGTTCGACGGTCAGCTTGACCTCGAAGGACGCGGCCGCCGAGGCCTTGGAGACGATGATGCTGGTGTCGGCGGCCAGAGTGATGCCGAAGGTGACCTCCAGCGTGGAGACCTGCCATCCCGCGCGGGGCCGCATGCTCTCCAGGGAGTCCTGGACGATCTCGGACGCGGCGCTGATCGCCGCGCGGACCTGGGGCGTGTGCTCCGCGAGCGGCACGGTGGGACGGGTCCGGCCGCTGATCTGGCGGGTGCCGGAATGATCTATTTCCACGGTTTCGACGCGCACTGCTGACACATCCGCCACGGCTCCCCCTATGAACGCACGGCCGGCCGCATCGTCCGGCAGCCGAACGCGCGGACCATCAATTCTATCCGGGTAAGGATGAGTTGCGTGAGCCTGCGGCGAGGGAAGGGCCGGGGCGGATCGCTCCTCCCGCGATCCGGGCCGGGGTGCTACTCTCCGAATGGCACGGCTGTGCGCCCCCTGGTGGCGCCGGTGCTTCTCCCGCAGGACCGCGACACCGCGTGACCGCCTGTCGACGGCGTCCGCCTCCGCGTTCCCGCTCTCGCTTTCCCCGGGCCGACCGGCCCTTTCTGCTTCCGCGCCCGTCGCGGCGGTCCGTGCCGCCGTGTGCGCGATCCCTTCCACGTGAGGAATCCACATGACCACATCCATCACCACACCATCTCCCCAGGCCGCCGCGGCGGCGCCGTCCGACGGCGAGCGGCAGACGCCCGTCGCCGGGGTCCTCGACGTCGACGGCGGGCGGGGGTTCCTGCGCGTCGGCGGCTACGTGCCGGGGCCGCACGACGTGACCGTGCCGCCGGAGCGGATCAGGCGGTACGGGCTGCGCAAGGGCGACGCCGTCGAGGGCGCCGCCGCCGGGAGCGGGCGGGGACGGGCGCTCGCACGGGTCGACCGGGTCGGCGGACTGCCGGCCGAGGCGGCGCGCGGGCGCCGGCACTTCGCGGACCTGACGCCGCTGCACCCCTCGGAGCGGCTGCGGCTGGAGTCGCCCAAGGGCGGCCTGGCGACGCGGGTCCTGGACCTGCTGGCGCCCGTCGGCAAGGGGCAGCGCGGGCTGATCGTGGCGCCGCCGAAGACGGGGAAGACCATGCTGCTGCGCGCCGTCGCGGACGCGGTCGCCGACAACCACCCGGAGTGCCACCTGATGGTGGTGCTGCTGGACGAGCGGCCCGAGGAGGTCACCGAGATGCGGCGGTCGGTGCGGGGCGAGGTGATCGCCTCCACCTTCGACCGCACGCCCCGGCAGCACATCGCGGTGGCGGAGCTCGCGGTCGAGCGGGCCAGGCGGCTGGTCGAGGCGGGCCGGGACGTCGTGGTCCTGCTCGACTCGGTGACCCGGCTGTGCCGGGCGCACAACAACGCGGCGTCGTCGGGCGGCCGGACCCTGAGCGGCGGCGTGGACGCCGCCGCTCTGACCGGACCCAAGCGGCTGTTCGGGGCGGCGCGGGCGGCGGAGGAAGGCGGTTCGCTGACGATCCTGGCGACGGCGCTGGTCGAGACCGGGTCGCGGGCGGACGACTACTTCTTCGAGGAGCTCAAGGGCACCGGCAACATGGAACTGCGCCTGGACCGGGCCCTGGCCGACCGGCGGGTCTTCCCGGCGGTCGATGTGCACCCCTCCGGGACGCGCCGCGAGGAACTGCTCCTCTCACCGGCCGAGTTGGCCGCCTCCCACGGACTGCGGCGCGCGCTGCGCGGCGGTACCGGCTCGTTCGAGACGCTCCTCGCGCGGCTGCGGGAGACCCCGGACAACGCCGCGTTCCTGCGGCAGATCCGCGGCACGGTGCCGGCGGCCTGACGGCGGCGCATCATGGTGCCGTGACCGAACCCCGACGTGTGGACGCGCGGCGCGCCGCCGGGACGCGGACGGAGCCGCCGGGCCTCGTCTGGTACGCCTCGTACGGCTCCAACACCCACATGACCCGCCTGAACAGCTATCTGGCCGGCGGCTTCCCGCCCGGAGGCGGCCGGGACTACCCGGGCTGCCGGGACGCGCGGCCGCCGTTGCGGTCGCTGCCGCTGGAGCTGCCGGGGCGGATGTACTTCGCGACGCGGTCGCCCGTGTGGTCGGGCGGCCGGGCCTTCTACGACGACGGTGTGCCGGACGGCGTGGTCCTGGCGCGGGCCCATCTGGTGACGGCCGGTCAGTTCGCGGACATCGCGGCGCAGGAGATGTACCGCGCGCCGGGGCGGGACCTGGACCTGGCACCGGTGCTGGAGGCCGGCCGGGCGCGCCTGGGCGACGGACGGTACGAGACGCTGCTGTACCCGGGAGAGGTGGACGGGCATCCGGTGCTCACCTTCACCGCGCCCTGGTCGCGGAGGGACGTCGCGCCCGTCCGGCCGTCGGGTCCCTATCTGCGGCACATCGCCGAGGGGCTCTTCGAGTCCGGGGCGTGGGACCTGCCCGGGATCACGGTCTACCTCGCGGCCTGCACGGGTGGCGCGTGGGCGGCCGGGGAGATCGAGGCGCTGCTGCGACGGTGACGCGGGGCGGGGCAGGGCGGGGCGGAGGCAGAGCGGTGCAGGGCGGGCCGATGGATTCCGCCGGTGCGCACGGTCCTAACCGGTGAACGCCCGCCACAGGAGGTCGCCCATGGTCCAGCCCGTGCCCAGGCCCGACGACGGGCCCCCCGTGCTCGTGCTGCCCGCGACGGTGGCCCGGGAGGCGGTCCCGGGCTTGTGCGAGCGGCTGCGATGCCTGCTGGCAGGGCACCCGGGCGCCGCCACGGTGATCTGCGACGTGAGCGGACCGGCCGCCGACCCGGACATGGTGCTGATCGACGCGCTGGCCCGGCTGCAGCTCACCGCCCGCCGTCAGGGCGCCCGCGTCGTCCTGCGCGGAGCCGGGCGCCCGTTGCGGCAGCTGATCGCCCTGGTGGGGCTCGGCGGGACGCTAGGGCCGGCCGGCCTCCAGATGCGCGGGCAGACCGAAGAGCGGGAAGAGCCGCTGGGTGTCGAGGAAGGAGTTGAGCCCGGTGATCCGGCCCTGTGAGATCTCGATGACCTGCAGCGCCCACGGCTCGTGCCCGCCGTCCGCGCTCGGCCGGTACTGGGCGAAGCCGGGCATGCCGTTGGCGGCGACGGGCAGCAGCCGCGAGCCGCGGCAGCCGATGCCGTGGCCGGCCATCCAGGCCCTGATCTCCGCCGGGCCGAGCAGCCACAGCTCGTAGGGCGGCATGGACAGCGTGGCGTCCTCGTGCAGCAGCGAGGTGAGGGCGTCCAGGTCGTAGGACTCGAAGGCGGCCACATAGCGGGCCAGCAGCGCGCGCTGCTCCTCGTCGAGGGGTGCGGCCGGGTCGCCGGCGGCAGGAGCGGCCGAGGCGAGGGTGGCGCGGGCGCGCTGGAGGGCGCTGTTGACGGAGGCGACGGTGGTGTCGAGCAGTTCGGCGACCTCTGCTGCCTTCCAGGCCAGTACCTCGCGCAGGATGAGCACGGCCCGCTGCCGCGGGGCGAGGTGCTGCAGTGCGGCGACGAAGGCCAGCCGCACGGACTCGCGCCGGTCCGCGACGTCGGCCGGGTCGCCGTTCTCCGGCAGGACGCGCCCGTCGGGGGCCGGTGAGATCCAGGCGGTGTCCGGGAGCGCGCCGGGCAGCGGTCCTTCGGCGCTGCCGGGGGAGGCCAGGTCCATCGGCCGGGCCCGGCGCCCGGTGCCGCCGAGTGCGTCCAGGCACACGTTGGTGGCGATCCGGTACAGCCACGACCGCAGGCTGGAGCGGCCCTCGAAGCGGTCGTACGCGCGCCAGGCCCGCACCATGGTCTCCTGGACGGCGTCCTCGGCCTCGAAGAGGGAGCCGAGCATGCGGTAGCAGTAGCCGGTCAGTTCGGTGCGGTGGCGCTCCAGCTCCGTCGCCACGTCCGGTGGTGCAGCAAGGTCGCTCATGGGGCTTCTCCGCCTTCCGTCGCTTCGGGAACGCCCACGAGTCCACTTCAGCACACCCCACTGACAGCGGTCCCCGGCTTCACCGATCCCGCCCCCGCCGCGCCCGCCGCGGCCCGCTCAGCCCGCGGCGGCGACCGGGAGCTCCTGCTCGGCCCAGATGAGCTTGCCGTCGCCGGTGTAGCGGGTGCCCCAGCGCCGGGTGAGCTGGGCGACCAGGAACAGGCCGCGGCCGGACTCGTCGGTGGTGCGGGCGTGGCGCAGCCGCGGCACGGTGTTGCTGCCGTCGTAGACCTCGCAGATCAGCACCGTGTGCCGGATGAGCCGCAGGCGGATCGGCCCCGACGCGTGCCGGATGGCGTTGGTGACCAGTTCGCTCACCACCAGTTCGGTGATCGGGGCCACCTCCTCCAGCTCCCAGGCAGCGAGTTGACGGACCGCCAGACCGCGGGCGCAGCTGACCACTTCGGGATCGCAGGGCAGATCCCAGGTGGCGACCCGGCCGGGCCCGAGGGCCTGCGTACGGGCGAGGAGCAGCGCGACGTCGTCCTCCGGCGGACCGGTGAGCAGCGAGCCGGTGATGGACGCGCACAGGTCCTCCAGCGGCAGGCCGGGCCGGTCGAGGGCGTGGGCGAGCTTGTCCAGGCCGATGTCGGGGTCCTCGCCGAAGGACGTGAACAGCCCGTTGGTGTAGAGGGCGAGGACGGTGCCCTCCGGCAGGTTCAGCTCCGCCGACTCGAAGGGCATCGCGCCCAGGCCCAGCGGTGGTCCGGGGGGCAGCTCGGGGAACGTGACGGTGCCGTCGGGCGTCATCATCGCCGGCGGCGGGTGGCCCGCGCGGGCCGCGGTCAGCCGGGCGGTCACCGGGTCGTACACGGCGTACAGGCAGGTCGCGCCGAGTACGGCGGTGGCCACCGCGTCGTCGGCGCTGTCCTCCTCGGTGAGCCGGATGACCAGGTCGTCCAGGTGGGCCAGGAGTTCCTCGGGCGGCAGGTCCATGTCGGCCAGGGTGTGCACGGCCGTGCGCAGCCGCCCCATGGTCGCCGCCGCGTTGAGGCCGTGCCCGACGACGTCCCCCACGACGAGGGCCACCCGGGCCCCGGAGAGCGGGATGACGTCGAACCAGTCGCCCCCGACGCCGTCCTGGACGTCGGTGGGCAGATAGCGGGAGGCGACCTCCACGGCGGTGCCGCCGGTGAGCGCGTGGGGCAGCAGACTGCGCTGCAGCGCGAGGGCGGCCTCGTGCTCGCGGGTCCAGCGGCGGGCGTTGTCCACGCACACCGATGCGCGCGCCGCCAGTTCCTCGGCCAGCAGCAGGTCGTCCTGCTCGAAGGGTTCGGGCCGCCGGGCACGGAAGAAGGTGACCACGCCCAGGACGTTGCCGCGCGCCCGCAGCGGCACCCACATCGCCGTGCACATCCCGAACTCGCGGATCCTGGTCCGCCGGGCCGGGTCCGCGGTCAGCCAGGTCGCCTGGTCCACGTCGAAGTCGTGTCGCAGCAGGGACCGGGCCTCGGTCATGCAGCGTACGTACGGCGAGTCCTCCGGCGCCCGGATCGGCTCCCCGATCCGGGCCACGGCCTCCGGGGCGCCCTTGCGCACCGAGCTCAGCCCGGCGCGGCGCAGGGCGGTCGCCCGCAGCGCGAGGCCGCGCGGCGGCTCGTCGCCGCGCAGGACCCCCTCCAGCAGGTCCACGGTGACGAAGTCGGCGAGCCGGGGCACCGCCACGTCGGCCAGTTCCTGCGCGGTCCGGCCGATGTCGAGGGTGGTGCCGATGCAGGCGCCCGCCGTGTTGAGGAGAGCGAGGCGCTCGTGCGCCTTCGACCGGTCGGTGACGTCCATGGCCATGTAGCAGACGCCCGTCACACGGCCCTCGGAGTCCTCCAGGCGGCAGAACGAGGTCGAGTACACGTGCTCCTGGTGGGGCGCGGCCAGGGTCCAGCCCCGGTACTCGTAGTCGACCACCGGCCTGCCGGTGGCCAGCACCTTGCGCATGATCTTCTCGATGGGGGCGGTGTCGATGCCGGGCAGCGCGTCCCCCATCCGGCCGCCGATGCGCTGCTCGACGGGAACACCGCTGAAGCGCTCCAGGGTCTCGTTCATCCACACGAGGCGCAGTTCCGGGGTCAGGACGGCCATGCCGAGCGGGGACTGGGTCAGGAAGGCCTCCAGCACGGTGCCGCTGACCGCCCAGGAGGGGCTGTGGGCCAGGTCGATGCCGGACAGCAGCCAGCGTTCGCCGCCGTCGGTGCCGGACAGCGCCGACACGCGTACGCCCAGTTCCAGCCGCCGTCCGTCGCGGTGTCGGGCGGCCACCAGACCGCCCCAGCCGTCGCGGACCCGGCACTGCCGGGCGATGTCCGTGGCCCCGTCGGCGTGCAGGGGGTCGGCCAGCAGCGTCTCGGCAGGCCGGCCCACCACCTCGGCCGCCGGCCAGCCCAGCAGGCGTTCCGCCGCGGGCGTCCAGGCGGCCACCGCGCCGTCGGCGTCGACCACCATGGACGCGGCGAACCCCATGTCGAACGGCGCCGTCGCCGGGTCCGGCCCACCTTCCTTCGGGGTGACCATCACGGTGCCCCATTTCTGCGGAAACGTGTCTTTCATGCTAGGTCTTCGCGGCGGACGGGGCCTGCCGGGGCGTGGGGCGGTGTCGCGGCGGTCCGCCGCGCCAGGCGTACGGCGGGGTGGTCGCGGAGGGGAGCCCGGGCGGGCGGGGTGGCGTAGGCCGAGTGGTCGCCGTGCGCGTCGCTCACCGGACGACGTAATGATCACGTGTGGCGTTGGCGGTCGCCGCGCGGTCGTCCGGGGTCCGCATCCCACTGATTCCGGCCGGGCGCAAGTCCCCATCACTCTTACGGATGAAGCGGGGGAATGCCCGCGTGGCGGGCCCGGCGGCGGCGCGGGGGCGTGGGATGGGCGGCGTCGGCCCGGATCGGTCCGTCCGCGCGCGGGGCGGGGGCGGCCTCCAGCGGTCGGCTCCCCACGACCGGACCTCCGGGCCCGCGGGTCCGCAGGTCTGCGCCGGGCGGCCGGGACCGGCCGCCCGGGGGCTCCCTCGCGGCGTTCCGCTCCCTGGCCGGGCTGCCGCGGTCGCGGGCGCGTCACCTGCGGAAGTGCTGGTCGTGCGGGTGTGCGGCCGCGGTCCGCGGGGGGCTCCGGTCATCGCGACGTCCGGTCCCCGGTCCCGTCCGGCCGGTAGGGCGCCGCGGCCGGGATCCGTCACCGCCGGGACCGGCGGGTCCGGGGGCCGGGTGTGGCGTGATCGCCGCGGGGGGTTTGCGCGAGCGCTCCCCAGCCGGTATCGATACGTCAACCGGCATGTGTCATAGGCATCTTGACGGGGCATCGGCCACGATCGGAAGTGGCTATGCTACTTGCGGCTCAGCGTGTTGTAGCAATTACGCCTGGTCACGGCACTTGTGGCGATGTGTCCGGCGCTTGCGCACCGCCGCTGCCGAATCCGTGCTCGTGCTCGTGCTGTCGTCCCTGTCAAGCGATCACCTGAGGATGCTGATGGTTCGTGCTGGATCGTCCCCCGGAGACCGCCGGCCTGCCGCCACGTCCGCGTGGTTATTGCCGGCCGTCGTAGTCGCGGCGGTCACGGCCGTCGCCGTATGGACCGTCCCGGCCGGGGCGAGGGAGGCGGTCTTCTGGTGCGGTGTGACCGCCACCGTCGCCGTCGCCGTGCTGGCGGTCGAAGTCGCCCGCCGCGGAGCCCTCAACGAGGAACTGCGCGAGGAAGCCGCGCGGCAGAACGCCGAGTTGCAGTACCGGCTTTCCCAGCAGGAGGCCGAGACGCTGCGGCTGGCCCGCGAGCAGGTGCCCGCCGCGATGGCCCGCCTGCAGCGCGGCGACTTCATGGAGGACGTGCTCAAGGAGATCGAGACCCGGCCCGAGGGACTCACCCCCGAATTCCTGGGCGCGCACCAGGCGCTGATCCGCGCCACACTCGGAGCGGTCTCCGCGGAGGAGGACATCCGCGAGTCCTCGCAGCGCGCGTTCGTCAACATCGCCCGCCGCGTGCAGGCCATCGTCCACCAGCAGGCCAGTGACCTGCGGAACATGGAGGACCGGCACGGGCAGAGCCCCGAGGTCTTCGGCGACCTGCTCAAGCTCGACCACGGCACCGCGCTGATCGGCCGGCTCGCGGACAGCATCGCGGTCCTCGGCGGTGCCCGTCCCGGCCGCCAGTGGAGCAAGGCCGTACCGCTGTTCAGCGTGCTGCGCGGCGCGATGTCGCGGATCATCGACTACCAGCGCATCGAGCTGCACTCGGTCTCCGAGGTGGCGATCGTCGGCCCCGCCGTGGAGCCGCTGATCCACGCGGCCGCGGAGCTGCTGGACAATGCCACTCGCTACTCCCCGCCCCAGACCCGGGTGCACGTCACCGCGGTCGAGGTGCAGTCCGGTATCGCGATCGAGATCGAGGACGGCGGCGTCAGCCTCAGCGAGGAGGCCCGGCAGCGGGCCGAGCAGATGCTCGCCGAGGCCCAGGCGGGCATCGACCTCAACGGCCTGGGCGAGACCCCGCGGCTCGGCCTCGCGGTCGTCGGCCGGCTGTCCAAGGCGTACGGCTTCCAGGTCTCCCTGCGGACGTCGGCGTACGGCGGTGTCCGCGCGGTGCTGGTCGTACCGCAGGACCTGATCACGACGATGACCAACGCGACGGGGCTGGCCCACGGCATCGGTGCCACGTCCGGTCCTCGTCCGGTGCCGGCACCCCGCCCCGGGGGTTCGAGGACCGTTCCGGAGACCCGCCCGGCCACCGGTCCCCGCCGGTCGGAGACGGTGGAGACCGGGACCGTGTCGGCCGAGATGGCCGACGAGATCCCCGTCGTGCACGAGCGCACCGCGAACGGACTGCCGCAACGCCGCCGGCGCGCGACTCCCCCGGCTCCGGCTGCTCGTGCGGGGTCCGGGTCCGCCGCCGGTTCCGTCACCGCTTCCCATGCCAAGCCGCCGGCCGATGAGCCGGTGCAGCCGGGCATGTGGCTGGCCGCCTTCCAGAGCGGCGTGTCCGGTGAGACGCCGCCTGCCGCTCCCGTCAAGAGTGACGAGTCGTTAGATAAGGGTGAGTAGCCGTGATTCAGCAGCGGGCCAACATGGACTGGATGCTCAAGGACCTGGCGACCAGCGTTCCGCAGACCCGCCATGTGGTGGTGCTCTCGGCGGACGGTTTGCGCATGGCCCAGTGGGGGGCGGACACGGACACGGCCGACCGGCTCGCCGCCGCCTGCGCGGGACTGCAGAGCCTTGCGGCGGCCGTCGCCACCGAGTTCCCGCACGGTGACGGGCGCATGCGCCTGGTCGTGATCGAGATGTCGGGCGGCTTCTTCTACCTGATGGCGGCCGGGGCGGGGGCGTATCTCGCGGTGCTGGCGGACGAGGGCGTCGACGCCGGACTGATGGGGCAGCGTATGCGCGACCTCGTCGCCCGCATCGGCGAGCACCTCAGCAGCCCTCCCCGTAGTGACGGGCAGGCAGGATGAGTGAAGCGGATCAGGGATGGGAGGAAGGCAGCCCCGAGCGGCTCTACGTGATCACCCGGGGCCGCAGCGGGACGTCCGGCGGTTCCGCCCTCGACCTGGTCACGCTCGTCCGGTCGCGGACCGGGCCACCGCCGGGGATGCCCCCCGAACAGGCGGCGATCGTGCGGCTGTGCAGCTCACCGCTCTCGGTCGCGGAGATCTCCGCCTACCTGGGCCTGCCGGTGAGCGTGGTCACGGTGCTCCTGCTCGACCTCCTGGCCGAGAAGCGGGTCGAGGCGCGGTCGCCCATCCCCCCTGCCCAACTTCCCGATGTCGCTCTTATCGAGGCGGTGATACATGGACTTGAGAAGCTCTGACCCGCGGGTGGTCCCGGGACCGCGAAGCGAGGACGTACTCCCGGAATCCGCCGCCGCCGCGGTCAAGATAGTGATCGTCGGAGGCTTCGGGGTCGGCAAGACGACCCTGGTCGGCTCGGTCAGCGAGATCCGTCCGCTGACCACCGAGGAGACCATGACCCAGGCGGGTGTCGGCGTGGACGACATCGCCGGGGTCGAACGCAAGACGGCGACCACCGTCGCGATGGACTTCGGCCGGATCAGCATCAACAGGGAACTGGTGCTCTACCTCTTCGGCACGCCGGGCCAGCAGCGTTTCTGGTTCCTGTGGAACGGCCTGTTCGAGGGGGCCCTGGGCGCGGTGGTGCTGGTGGACACCCGCCGGCTGGAGGTCAGCTTCGACGTGATCGGCCGGCTGGAGGAGCGCGGAGTGCCCTTCGTCGTCGCGATCAACACCTTTCCCGAGGCGCCCCGCCATCCGGTCGACGACCTGCGGGCCGCGCTCGACCTGCCCGCGCACGTACCGATAGTCGACTGCGACGCCCGCAAGCGGGAGTCCAGCCGCGATGTGCTGATGACCTTGATGCGATACCTGCACTCCCTTGCCGTTACCACGGAGGCATCGTGACCACTCCACCCCCCGAATGCCCGGCCCACGCCGCGGGATTCGGCGCCGGCGGCGCGCGGCGGCTGTACGGCGCCGAGGCCGAGGCCGACCCGATGGGCGTGTACGAGAAGCTGCGCGCCGAGCACGGGGCGATCGCCCCGGTCCTGGTCCACGGGGACCTGCCCGCCTGGCTCGTGCTCGGCTACCGGGAGAACCTGGAGGTGCTGCGCACACCGTCGCGCTTCTCCTCCGACTCCCGGCGCTGGCACGCCTTCCAGGAGGGCAAGGTGCCGCCGGAGCACCCGATCGCCCCGACGGTCATGTGGCAGCCGCTGGTCAACTTCAACGACGGCGACGCCCAGAAGCGTCTGCGCGGTGCGGTCAGCCGGGGCCTGAGCCGGTTCAACCGGCACGGCATCCGGCGCCACGTCACCCGGGTGACGCACCAACTGGCCGACGAGTTCTGCGCGAAGGGCCGGGCGGACCTGGTCGGGCAGTTCGCGGAGCTTCTCCCGGTCCTGGTGCTCACCAACCTGCTGGGCCTGCCCGAACAGGACGGCCCGCGCCTGGCCGAGGCGTGCCGTGACCTCATGAAGGGCACGGAGACCTCGCTCGCCAGTTACGGCTACATCCTGGAGGCGCTGACCAAGCTGGTGGCGGAGAAGCACGCCTCGCCCGGCTACGACCTGGCCTCCTGGCTGATCGAGGACGAGGCGGGGCTCAGCGACGACGAGGTGGTGCAGCACCTGCGGCTGGTGCTGGTCGCGGCCAACGAGACCACGGCCAATCTGATCTCCGACATGATCAAGCTGGTGCTCACCGACCCGCGTTTCCGCGGGAACCTCTCCGGTGGCCACATGACGCTGCCGGACGGCCTGGAGCAGGTGCTCTGGGACCAGCCCCCGCTGTGGGTGATGCCCGGCCGGTACGCGACGGGCCCCATGGAGCTGGGCGGCCAGCACATCGAGGAGGGCGACATGCTCCTCCTCGGGCTCGCCGCCGGGAACACCGATCCGGCGATCCGCCCGGACCTCGCCGCCTCCATGCACGGCAACCGGTCCCACCTGGCCTTCGGCGGCGGTCCGCACGAGTGCCCGGGTCAGGACATCGGCCGTGCCATCGCCGAGACGGGCATCGATGTGCTGCTCGGCCGGCTGCCGGACCTGAACCTGGCCGTCGAGGAGGACGCGCTGGTCCGGGTCCCGTCCTGGACCTCCCGTCATCTGCTGGAGCTCCCGGTGGAGTTCACCCCGCGGAGGCCGCAGCGGGACGAGGACGCCGAGGGCGCTGCCGCCGCCTCGCGCCCGGTGGCCGAGCCGGAGGCCGTCCCCCGGCCCGCTCCGTCCCCGGTGCCGCAGCAGACGCTTCCGCCGCAGCCGGCCTTCCCGCCCCGCGCGCCGAGGCGCTCGTGGTGGCGGGTTCTCACGGGGTGGCTGAGGCGCTAGGCGATCGTCTCATTCTGTGACCCGCGCACGGTGGGCGCACGGGCGAATGCGCCTGTGCGCCCGCCGTGCGCTTGTCCGTGCTCGGCGCGGCCATGTCCCCTGGTCGTGACCGGGTCATGCGCCCGGCGCACATGAAGCGCACGCCCAGCGCAAGGAGGGGGTGCGCCAACTGCCGTTCGCATGGCGAGATTTCGCGCCTTGACGGGGTGGCGATATGCCGGGGTAATGGTCGCTGAAGCTGATCCACTCGCACTCCGCGCGGCCACGTGCCGTGCGGACCTTCGTGGTGGTCAGTGCGCGGACAACTGAGAGGTGATCGTCAGTGGGGCCTGACCTGGTAGTTCCACCGATCTACTCTCCCCTCAAGCCGGCGATCCACCCGCACCACGCGGCGATCGACGCACGGGCGGCAGCCTGGGCGGAGCAGTTCCGTATCGGCTCCGAGGAACTGCGCGGCCGGCTGGTGAAACACGACATCGGGACGTTCGCCGCGCGGGTCCTGCCCGAGGGCAGGGAGGAAGTCGTGGCCATCGCCGCGGACTTCATCATCTGGCTCTTCGGCGTGGACGACGGCTACTGCGAGGAGGGCGAGCTCGGCACCCGTCCCGGCGAACTCATGGGAGCGCTCTCCCGGCTGCTCCGCATCGCCCAGAACCCCGAAGTCCCCATGCTGGCCGAGGACCCGCTGGCGCAGGGCCTGCGCGACCTCCGGTACCGGATGGACCTGTACGGCACGCCGGGCCAGGTCGCCCGCTGGATCGACGCCCTGCGGGAGTACTTCTCCTCGGTCGTCTGGGAGGCGTCCTTCCGGAGCGCCGGCACCGTGCCCGATCTCAACGACTACACCCTGATGCGGATCTACGACGGCGCCACGTCCGTCATGATGCCGCTCCTGGAAATGGGGCAGGGTTACGAACTCCAGGCGCACGAGCGGGACCTCACGGCCGTGCGAGCGGCGGCGGAGATGGCGTACTTCATCATCTGCTGGGACAACGACGTCTTCTCCCACCACAAGGAGGCGCGGGCGGGCGGCTTCTACCTCAACGCCGTTCGTGTGCTGGAGGTGGAGCACGACATCCCGCGGGACCAGGCGTTGAGCATGGCCATCGCCCAGCGCGACCGCGTGATGAACCTCTTCCTGCGCACCGCCGAGTACCTGCAGACCTACGGCAGCCCTCAACTGCGCCAATTCCTCGACAGTCTCGGTCACTTCATCCGGGGGGCCGAGGACTGGGGAGTGAGCTCGATCCGCTACACCACACCCGACGATCCGGCGAACCTCCCCTCGACCTTCCGTGACACCCCGAGCGACGACAGCCCGGAGCCCCTGGACATCCCCGCGATCTCCTGGTGGTGGGACGTGCTGCCGGAGCAGGACGAGTCCCGTCCGTCACAGGGAATCGCACAGGCATCCGTCGACTCTTTCCTACACCCGATCGCACAGCGCACGGCATAGATTCCACGAAAGAAGAGGAGTTTTCGGGGTGAATGCTGAATTGCGCTCCGTCCCGCGCGCCCCTGGGCGGCTACCCCTGCTCGGCCATGTGTGGCCGCTGGCGCGTGACACGCTCGGCTTCGTCAAGTCCCTCCGGGACACCGGCGACCTGGTCCGGGTCGACGTCGGCACCATGTCGGTCTACTTCGTCAACAGCCCCGCGCTGGTCAACGAGCTCCTGGTCACCAAGGGGCGCAGCTTCGAGAAGGGCCGCTTCTTCGACCGCCTGAAGATCCTGGTGGGCGACGGCCTGGTCACCGCGGGCGGCGAGACCCATCGCAGGCACCGCAAGCTGATGCAGCCGATGTTCCACCGGTCCCGGATCGCCGGCTATGCCGAGATCATGAACGCCCAGGCGCTGGCGCTCGCCGAGTCGTGGCGGCCGGGCGAGACCGTGGCGGTGGAGCGGGAGATGGCCGCCCTCGTGGTCAACACCCTCTCGGGGACGATGTTCTCCACCGACATCGGCAAGCCGGCGGTCGACGCCATCCGCGTGCACCTGCCGGTCATCGTCAACACCCTGCTGCTGCGCACCGCCTCGCCCAGCTTCCTCGACCGGGTGCCGATCCCCGCGAACCGGCGCTTCGACGCGGCGGCGGGTCAGCTGCTGCGGGTCATCGACGACGTCGTGGCCGCGGCCCGCACCGCCGGCGACACCGACCGTCCCGACCTGCTGTCGACGCTGCTCGCGGCGCGGGACGCGGACACCGGGGAGTCGCTCACGGACGTGGAGGTGCGGGACGAGCTCAGCACCATCTTGTTCGCCGGCGCGGAGAACACCGCGACGACGCTCACCTGGGCCTTCCACGAGATAGCCCGGCACCCCGAGGTGGAGGAGCGCCTCCTGGACGAGATCGCCGCTGTGTCGGGCGGCGGCCCCGTCACCGTGGACGCCGTAGCGAAGTACGAGTACCTGCCGCGGGTGATCAACGAGGTGGTCCGGCTGCACGGCGTCACCCTGCTCATGCGCCGTTCCGTCGAACCGGTGGAACTCGGCGGGGTGCTGCTTCCCGCGGGCACCGAGATCGCGTTCAGCCTCTACGCGCTGCACCGCGATCCGCGTTCGTTCCCGGACCCGGAGCGCTTCGACCCGGACCGATGGCTGCCGGAGCGCAGCGCGGACCGGCCGCGCGGCGCGTTCGTCCCGTTCGGCAGCGGCACCCGCAAGTGCATCGGGGACTCGTTCGCCTGGATGCAGATGATCGTCTCGCTGGCCACGCTCCTCTCCCACCGCCGCCTGCGCCCCACCGGCCACTTCGCCCGCGAGGTGGCCGCCGCCGTGCCCCACCCCGACCGCCTTCCGATGGTCGTCGAGGCACGGCACGCCACGGAGGCGCCTTAGCACAGAAGCTCGTGGCCCGCCGGGTGTCCGTCAGGCCCTCTTAGGATCTGCGCATGGAGCTGACATTCGTGGATGTACGGCCCGGCGATCCGGACATGACGGCCGAGGTGGGCCCGCTCATACGGACGTTGAGGCCCGCTCTGACCGCCGACGGTTTCGCCGCCTTCGCCGGTGAGGCGCATGCGCAGGGCCTGGTCTTCACCGCTGCACGCGACGACCTGGGGCGGTACCTCGCCGTCGCGACGCACCGCGTGCTCGCCACCAGCCGGGGCCGCACTCTCTTCGTGGACGACCTGGTGACCGCCCTCGACGCACGCCGGGCCGGGGTGGGGGCCCGGCTGCTGGAGGATCTGGAGATCAGAGCCCGCAAGGCGGGCTGCGAGCGCATCGAGCTCCACTCGGGCGTGACCAACCACGGCGCGCACCGCTTCTTCCACACGTGCCGGATGGCGATCACCGCCCTGCACTTCACCCGCGACCTGACCTGACCCTCGCCCCCCGACCCCGTCTCCGCCGGCGAGCCCCGGAGGCCACGGCCCCGGCACCCCACGAAACGCGCGCCGGGGTGCCGGACCGCGCCGGGCACCCGGGAGGGCGGGCGCAGCGAGCGGGCGTCAGGCCCGAGCCTCCCGCAGCCAGCCGCGAGTGCGTTCCGGGGCCTGGGGGGCGACGGCCTCGACGGAGACCTTGAGGTCGGCGAGGGTCTGGCCGGCCAGTTCCCGCCGCCAGGCGAGATCCGCGCGGGACATGGTCTGGTGCACCAGACACGGCTGGCGGAAGTCGTCACCGAGCATCCGGCCGTGGCCGGGGGTTTGCCGGCGGATGTCGGTGCACTGGAAGGCCGGGTCGCGTCCCTCGATGGCCGTGACCACGTCCAGGACGGTGATCTCCTCCGGCCGCCGGGCGAGCCGGAAGCCGCCGCGCGGCCCGGGGGTGGACGAGACGATGCCCTCGCGGGCCAGCGCCTGGAGCTGTTTGTTGAGGTACGCCGTGGGCAGTTCGTAGAAGGCGGCGAGCCGGGCCGCCGTGACGGCCTCCTCGGGACCGGCCCAGGCCAGGTTGAGGCAGCAGTGCAGTGCCCACTCCACGCCCTCGTTCATCCGCATGTTCTCGATGCTACATGTCCAGAACCCACGATCACGGACATATGGAGTCCAGGATTCCGCGACCTCGGCGGACCTCGCTCACAGATCGCCGGTGAAGGCCAGCAGCGTCGGCGTCCCCCAGGGGGCACCGGCCGACGCGTTGGGGGTGGCCTGGGCGATGAGCCACTTCTTCACGACGTCGAAGGGCGCGTCCCCGTACGTGTCCTTGTAGAGCGCGGCGATCCCGGTCACGTGGGGGGCGGCCATCGACGTGCCGCTCATCAGGGCGTACGACCCGTCGGGCCAGGCGGAGGCGATGTCCACGCCGGGCGCGGTGAGGTTGACGCAGCTGCCGAAGTTGCTGAAGGACGCCAGGTGGTCGGCCCGGTCGGTGGCGGCCACGGTGAACGCCTCGGTCGCGCTGGCGGGGGAGATCACGCAGGAGTTGATGTCGTCGTTGCCCGCCGCGACGACCGGGAAGACCCCGGCACGGGCCAGGCCGTCCAGGGCGTCGTTCATCGCGGGCGAGTACATGCCGCCCAGCGACACGTTGGCCACGGCGGGCTTCACCGCGTTCCGCGCCAGCCAGTTGATACCCGCGATGATCCCCGAGTTGGGTCCCGCGGCGTCGCAGTCGAGGACCCGGACGGAGACCAGGTGGACCGCGCGGGCGATGCCGGCGTGCGCGCCGCCGACCGTGCCCGCGACGTGCGTGCCGTGACCGGCGCAGTCCTCGCCGTCCAGGCCGTCGTCGACCTCGTCGATGCCGGGTGTGGCGCGGCCGCCGAACTCCTCGTGCGCGAAGTCGATGCCGCTGTCGATGATGTAGGCCGTCACCTTGGAGCCGGTGGCCCTCACGGTGAAGCCGTGCGTGTGGGGGGTGCGGTGGGAGATGCGCTCCAGGCCCCAGAAGATGCCGGGCGCGGCGAGTTCGGCGTCCGTGGCGCCCGGACCGTCGGTCCCGTGCCCGTCGTGCGCGCCCGGGCGCGGGAGCAGCCGCCGCGGCGAGCCGGCCCGGTCCTCCGGGGCGAGGGTGACCTTGGTGTCCTGCTCGACCTTGCGGACCTGGGGGAGCGCCCGCACCTGCGCCAACTGCGGCTCGGTCAGCGGCGCGGAGAAGCCGACCATCGCGTCCTGGTACAGGTGGTGCGGGGTGATCCCGGCGTCGCGCGCGACGCCCGCGGGGTCGCTGCCGGGGACCAGGGTGACGATGTACGCGCCGGGGATGGCGTTCGGCGCGCTCGCGCCCAGCAGCGGGGCGAGGACGGGCAGCGGGGCCGGCGCCCGCACGGGTGCGGCGGCCGCCATGGGCAGCACACACACGGCACTGAGGGCGCTCACGCACGCGGCGGTCATGGTCAACGTCCGGCGCAGGGACACACGCATGCGTGAACTCCTCGGTCGTCAGGGGGGCCGCGTGAGCCGTCGGGCCGTCAGCCGGCCCGCTCTCCCACCCTGTCAGCCAAGATCGGACCGGTGCGCGCCCGGCTACGCCATCCGTGCCGGGGTGCCAGCAGCAGTCCCATGGCGATCCAGACGTACGCGCTGCCGCCGACGAGCGAGCCCACGCCGCCCCGGCCCGGGTCGTCCAGCCAGAGCCACACGATGCTGCTGCACAGGATCACGTACGCACCGGCCGCCACCGCCACCCGGGCCCGGGTCCGCACCCGCAGCGCCTCGCCCGCCAGCACGGCGAGCGCGGGGATCATCCACACCAGGTGGTGCACCCAGGTCACCGGGCTGACCAGGCAGGCCGCGACACCGGTCAGCGCCACGCCGTGCGTGACGTCGGCGCGCCGCACCTTGTACGCCCACACCGCCAGCACGGCCACCACCGCGACCGCCCACACCCATTCCGGCGCGTCGAGCCGGGCCAGGGTGCCGCGCAGCGACTGGTTGCCGGCGTACGAGAGCGAGCCGACGCGGTCGGTGTCCCACAGCGCCCTCGTCCAGAACGTACGGGACGCGCCCGGCGCGGTCAGCGCGGCGAACAGGGTCGCCGCGGCGGCCGTGACCGCCGCCGTGAGACCGGCCCGGCGGTGCCCGGCGAGCAGCAGCCAGCCGATGAACAGGGCCGGGGTCAGTTTGACGGCGGCGGCCAGGCCCGTGGCGTACCCGGCCCAACGGCTGCCGCGGCGCAGCAGTTCGGCGTCGAGCAGCACCAGCGCGAGCAGCGCGAGGTTGACCTGCCCGAAGGTGAAGGTGTCCCGGACCGGTTCGAGCAGCGACAGCAGGCAGCCCGCCAGCACCATCGCGTACCAGTACGGCCAGCCCTGGCGGCGGATCAGCGGTCCGGCCGTCCACTGCAGCACCAGCAGCCCGGCGACGATGTTGAGGGTGGCCGCCAGCACCACGGTGGTCGGCCAGTCGACCCAGGCCATCGGCAGCATGCACAGCGCGGCGAACGGCGGATAGGTGAAGCCGTACACGGTACCCGGCCGCAGGTAGGCGTAGAGCGCGCCGCCGTCGTGCACCCAGGAGTTGACCGCCCCGTGGTAGACGGCCACGTCGAACCAGTGCCGGTGCAGCGGCACCGTGACCAGGAAGACGGCGGTCGCGGTCACCGCCAGGACGGCGCTCACCACGCGTCGCGTGCCGGGCGATCCGAGGGAGCCGAGTGCGCGAGGGGGACGGGGCATGGAGGTCCTGACGTTCATGGGGCCGGGGCCGGGCGGGTCGGCCGGAGCAGCCGCACGAGATGGAGCAGGACGATCGGCAGCAGGGCCGCGGCGGCTCCCGCGGTCGCCAGGACCACCTGGTGCACGGTGGCCGGGAAGCCGTTGGGGAGCACCGCCAGGGCCAGGACCGCGCTGCCGACGGCGGCCGTCCGGCGTACCCGCCCGTCAGGCGCGGCCACGGCGAGCGGCACGAGCCCCCACAGCAGGTACCAGGGGCGTATCGCGGGGCCGAGCAGGGCCACCGCCAGCAGGCTCAGGCCGAGCGCGTACACCGGGCCCAGCCGCCGGCGGAACAGCCACACCGCCCCGATCGCCAGCGCGACGGCGACCAGGCTCAGCACCCGCCAGGTGTGCGGGGTGCCCATGAAGCGGGCCATCGTGTTGACCAGCGACCAGTTGGAGGCGGAGGCGGGCGTGGACAGGGCGCCTATCCAGCCGTACCCCACGCCGGTCACCGCCGTGATGCCGACCGTCGTGGCCCCGGCGACCGCCGCCACGCCGGCGCCCGTGCGGGCCAACCGCCAGCGTCCTTCCAGGTGTTCCGCCCACAGCGTCGCCACGACCAGCAGTCCCAGCGCGGCCGGGGCCTTCACCAGCGCGGCCAGCGTCACCAGCACCGCCGCGACCACCGGCCGCCGCGCCAGCGCGGCGCCGAGACCGGCGCCCAGCAGGCCGAGCATCACCGCGTCGTTGTGCGCGCCGGCCACGAGGTGCAGCAGCACCAGGGGGTTGAGCGCCCCCAGCCACACCGCCTGCGCGGGGTCGGCGCCGCAGCGCCGGGCGAGCCGCGGCAACTGCGTCGCCAGCAGCGCCACTCCGAGCAGCGCCAGCGCCCGCATCCCGGTGATGCCGGCGTGCGCGCTCAGCCGTGCGAGCGCCAGGAAGGCGGGACCGTACGGTGCGGGGGTGTCCCGCCAGATGGCCGGCACCTCGGCCGCCGCCGCGCCGCCGAGCACGCTCGGCCCGTACGTGTAGGCGTCGATGCCCTTGCTGACCATCGCGCCCTGCGCCAGGTAGCTGTAGACGTCCCTGCTGAACAACGGCGGTGCCAGCAGCAGCGGCGCGGCCCACACGGCGAACGTCGTCAGCAGGCTCCGTGTCGTCGGCGGCCGCGGCCCGCGCACCAGCCGGCCCAGCTGCCACCACGCCGCGATCAGCAGCCCGAGCCCGAAGTAGGCCACCAGCAGCCCGATCGCCGCCTCGCCTCGCGGCAGCGCGATCCCGTCCCGAACGGGCAGCGCCCCTGCGGCCCTTCCGCCGACGGCCAGCGCGACCGTCCCGGCGAGTCCGAGGGCCGTGGTGCGAGTCACCACCGCACGATCGCATCGCCGGGTGACCGTCGAACGACGCGCGAGCGACGGGCGAGTGACCGATCATCCCGGGGCCGGTCGCGGATGCGGTGGGTCCGAGTGCGGGTGTGTGCCCTGGGGGGCGCGGGATACGGCGCGATCGGCCTCCGCGGACCCGCGCCCGAGGGCGCCGGGCTTCCCACGGAGCGCCCGGTACCGCGGCGTCAGCCGAGGCGCGCCGCGGCCTCCGCGATGATCGACGCGACGCGGGCGGGCTGTTCGACGAGGACGCCGTGGCCCGCGCGGGGGACGGGGACCAGGGTGATGGTGGGGCAGGCGTCCAGGTCACGGCGCTCGCCGTCGGTGAGGCCGATGTCGTCCGCGTCGCCGCGGACGACCCAGACGGGCAGGGCGGTGGCGCACAGCCGGGGGACGAGCGAGCCGTGCCGGTCCAGGTGGTCGTAGTAGTGGCGCAGCGCGCGGTGGCAGAAGGCGGGGTCGTTGTCGGCCAGGACCGCGGCGAGGGTGTCGCGGCGTCCGGGCGGCAGGCCGTCCCGCGCGGCCCGCGGGAAGAGCCGCAGCGCGACCGCCCAGGCCGCCCCGCCCAGTCCCGGGACCCGGCCGAGGCGGTCCAGCAGCGCGAACTCCCGGGCCTCGTCGTCCCGCGAGAAGCTGGGGGAGAGCAGCACGAGCGGCCCGGCGAAGGCGCCGGTGACCGCCATCTCGATGGCCACCGTGGAGCCGAGGCCCTGCCCGACGACGAGGTCGCAGTCCCGTTCGGCGGCGAGCCGGCCGAGCAGGCGGGCGTAGTTCTCCACGGAGACGTCCTCCGGTGCCGGGGTGCGCCCGAAGCCGGGGAGGGTGACGGCGGTCATGCCGAGGCGCGCGTCCGCGATCGCCGGTTCGGCCATGACGTCGGCGTAGAACTCGGCGGTGCACATGCCGCCGGGCAGCAGCAGCGCCCTGTGCCGGGCGTCGGCCGGTCCGGCGGTCCGGATGTCCCAGTCCGCGGGGCGGGTCTCGGTGCTCACGGGGCCCCACCCTGGTGCCGCCGCCCTGGTCGCGCGACCACCGTGCTCCGTACGCGGCGTGTCGCCGGGATGCGATCCTGGACGGCGTGCGGGACGTGACGACGGTGGTACGGGAGGCGTTCGCGGGCGCCGTGGGGGCGGCCGGCGAGGACGCCGAGTTCGCGGTGGACGCGGGGGCGTCGGCGCTGGCGTCGGCGGGCTGGGAGCAGGCCGGTCCGGCGGTGGTGGCCGCGGCGGACGATCTGCTGAGCGGCTGCCGGGCCCGCGGCTGGGGGGACCCGGACCTGGTGCGGATGGCCCGCCGGGAGCTGGGCCCCGAGCACGTGCGGCTCGCGGAGCGGCTGCTCGCCGCGGACGGAGGGCCGCGGACGGAGGCGGCCGCCCTGCTGACGGGGTACGCCCGCGAGGAGCGGATGGACCGCTTCGGGGCGGCGACCGCCGTGCTGGAACTCGTCCGCCTGCTCGGCCGTCTCCCCCGGATCACCCCGCTGACCGCCGCGCCGCCGCGGCCCTCGGCGGGGGGCGGCGCGGGCTCCAAGCTGGGGCGCATCCGGGCGCTGCTGGCGAAGGCCGAGTCGACCCCGTACCCGGAGGAGGCCGAGGCGCTCAGCGCCAAGGCGCAGCATCTGATGGCCCGCTACAGCGTCGACGAGGCCCTGGTGGCGGGGACCGCCCCCGGCGACGGGCCCGGCGCGCGGCGCGTCGGCGTGGACCGGCCGTACGAGGCCCCCAAGGCGCTGCTCCTGGACGCCGTCGCGGCGGCGAACCGGTGCCGGGCGGTGTGGTCGGCGGAGTTCGGCTTCTCGACGGTGGTCGGCTACGAGGCCGATCTGGAGGCCGTGGAGGTGCTGTACACCTCGCTGCTGGTCCAGGCCGAGGCCGCGATGCTCCGCGGCGGCGCCCCGGCGGCGGGCGGCGGCACGACACGTCCCAAGGGCCGCAAGAACCTGTCCCGGAACTTCCGCGAGTCCTTCCTGATCGCCTACGCCGGCCGGATCGGGGACCGTCTCGCCACGGCCACCCGGGACGCCACGCGCGAGGCCGGCGAGGAGAGCGGCGCGGCAGCGGAGGTGCTGCCCGTGCTCGCGGCCCGCGAGGTCGCGGTGGGCCGGGCGGCCGACCAGATGTTCCCGCAGACCCGTTCGCAGCGGCTCAAGGGCCGCGACCGCGAGGGCTGGGAGCACGGCACGGCCGCGGCGGACGGCGCGCAGTTGTAAACGGGCCGGAAAGCCGCCCGCGCGCCGCCGGGAAAGGGCCCGCGGCACCCCCTGGCGGGGGCGCGGACGGCCGTGCGCACCCGGTCCTGAGGGAGTCGCCGGCCGGGGCCGGGCCAGCCCCGCAGGCACCCGCACAGGCTCCCGCCATACCCGTCCTGAGCTGGGCTTTCGCGCCTCTCGCGGCTAGGCTGCGGACATCGCCGGAAGGGGTCTGATGGATCGCCATATCCGTACGGTCGAGGATGTGCTGGAGCTGCTGGACGGCCTGTTCGCGCCGGAGGCGGACCGCTGGACGGACGGCGCGGCCGACTGGTGGGACGGCTTCTACGCCGACCGCTCCAGGCCGGTGCCGTTCTTCGTGCCGAAGCCGGACGAGAACCTGGTCTCCTACCTCGACCGGGGCCTGCTCGCCCCCGGCGGCCGGGCCCTCGACCTCGGCTGCGGCCCTGGCCGCAACGCCCTGCACCTGGCGGCCCGGGGCTTCGCCGTGGACGCCGTCGACCTCTCGCCCGCGGCCGTCGCCTGGGGCGAGGACCGGGCCCGCGAGACCGGCACGCGGGGCGTGCGCTTCCACCGCGGCGACGCCTTCGCCCTGACCGCGGCCGGCGGCCCGCTGGAGGGCCCGTACGACCTGGTCCACGACTCGGGCTGCTTCCACCACCTTCCGCCGCACCGCCGCGTCAGCTACCTCGCCCTGCTCGACCGGGTCATCGCCCCCGGCGGCCACCTCGCCCTCACCTGCTTCGCCGCCGGCGGCATGGGCTCGGAGCTGCCGGACACCGACTTCTACCGGCAGGCCCGCCTGCACGGCGGGCTCGCCTACACCCCCGAGTCGCTGCGCGCGATCTTCTCCGGGCTCACCGAGGTCGAACTGCGCCGCATGCGCGACGAGCCGCCGGACTCCCCGCACTTCGGCGAGCCCTTCCTGTGGACCGCCCTGTTCCGGAACACGCCCTAGAACAGCCAGCGCGTCTGGCTGTACGTCGTCCCCCGTCCGTAGGCGAAGGCCGTCTTCGGCTCGACCTCGTAGACGAGCGCCTCGTTGCCGCTCTCCCCGCGGAACATCTCGTTTCGCACCTCGAAGCGCCACTCCTCCCCGTACTTGGCCTCGTACACCGCGGCGATCCGGCGCAGCTGGGTGTCACTGCGCACTCGCGCCGCCTCGCCCTCGACGACCACGTCCAGGCCCTCGCGCAGCGCGTTGTTGCCGGTGGTGATCACCACCTTCGCGTTGCGGGCGATGTTGCGCGCCTTGCGCTCGTCGGCACCGGTGCTGAAGTGCAGGGCGTCCTCGTGCCAGACCCCGATGAGCGGGGTGACGTGCGGACGCCCGTCGGGGCGCACGGTGGTCAGCCAGTAGATCTCGGCATCGGCCAGGAAGCGGCGCGCCTGGCTCCAGGTCGTCGGGTCGGCGCCGTCACTGCTGTAGCGGGCGTCGAGTTCGGCCTCGGGTTCCTTTTCTGCTGCCATGACTCCACTGATACTCCATCAGGCCGCGCGGAGCGCGTACGCGCGGTCGACGGACTCCGCCAGGTCGGCCACGGCCGGGTCCTCGGTGGTGTCGGCCAGGGCGCGAGCGCGGTCGGCGAGTTCGGCCAGCCCCGGAGCACCGGGCAGCTGCTCGTCACCGGTGGAGTACGTCCGCAGCGCGTCGGCGAAGTACGCGGCCACCGCGTCCACCCGCAGCCGCGGCGAGGTGGCGGGGTCCCACAGCGGAGCGGCCAGCCGGTCCGCCTCGATCGCCGCCGACTCCTCGTGCGGAGCGCGGCTCGCGGGGTCCAGCCAGCGCACGGTGGCGGTGGCGACGTGACCGCGGGCACCGGGCCTGAGCCGCACGGCGTACAACGCGGTCACGGTGTGCCCGGGTCCCACCTCGCCGCCGTCCACCGCGTCGTCGCGGAAGTCCTCGTCGGCCACGGCCCGGTCCTCGAAGCCGATCAGGCGGTACCGCTCCACCGTCTGCTCGTCGAAGGCGACCTGGGCCTTGGCGTCGCGGGCCCGCAGCTCCACATTGGCCGGCAGCTGGTCCACGAAGAGCGCGCGGGCCTCGCCCTCGGTCGAGACGTACGAGGTGTGGCCGTCGCCCTTGTCGGCCAGCTCCTCCATCAGCGCGTCGCCGTACTCGCTGCCGACCCCGACCCCGTACAGCGTCACGCCGTGCTCCCTGCGGGCCCGGTCGATCCGCTCCAGCAGGGCGTCCGGCTCCGTCTCGCCGGTGTTCGCCAGCGCGTCCGAGAGCAGCACGACCCGGTTCGTGACCCCCGCGCGGGCGCCCTCCAGCGCCACGTCGTAGCCGGCCCGCAGACCCGCCTCCAGATTGGTGGACTGCTCCGGCCGCAGCCCGTCGATCACCTCCCGCGCGTGCGCGCGGGCGCCGTCGGCGCCCAGCCGCGTCATCGGCAGCGCCACCCGCGCCCGCTCGCTGAACGTCACCACGGACAGCGAGTCGTCCCCGCGCAGCTCACCGACCGCCGAACGCAACGCCTTCTGCACGAGGTCGAGCCGGCCCGGCTCGGCCATCGAACCGGAGACGTCCACCACGAAGGTCAGCGCGGCGGGCTTGCGTGCCGCCTTGTCGGCGGGGCGCGTGGCCAGACCGATCCGCAGCAGCGACCAGCGCGAGCCGGCCCCGGGGGTGCGGGCGCCGTCCGCGGTGACGGAGAAGCCGTCGCCGTCCGGGCTCGGGTAGTCCTGGCGGAAGCTGTTGACGAACTCCTCGTACCGCACGGCCGACGGTTCCGGCAGCTCCCCGTTGCCCAGCTGCCGCTTGGCGTAGCCGTACGAGGCGGTGTCCACGTCCAGTGCGAACGTCGACAACTCGTCCCGTGCGGGGGCGCGTTCGCCGTCCGGCGCCTGCGTGCCCTGCGCGACGCGCGCGGGGGCGGGGCGGGGCCCCGCGTCGTGGCTGTTCCCACGCGGGCCCACGGCGCCGCACCCGGCGAGTGTCGCTGTCGTGACGGTCACCGCGATTGCCGCCGTGACCGCCTTCGTGACCGTTCCCGCGGTTCGCCTCATGTGGGTCCCCTCCCCGTCCGGCTTCTGTGACTGTGACGTACGGGGCCTTCCCAGGGGGGCTTCGGTGGCGTTGCGGATCCGTCTCGTTCGCGCAACGCGCCGTTGGTTTTTCTCCCCGCCCGCCCTCCCGTGTGCCCGGCAAGGTCTGGGCGCCCCGGCGCGCGTGTGGGGTGGGCCGGGTGCGGGGCCTCCGGGGCTGCACGTCCTGGACTGGGATATTTACGCGCGTTTCCAGCACTTGCTCATCCCGTCCCTGCCCGGATGGTGCGCACAAATATCCCGCAGCGTCCAGAACATCCACCCCTACGACCCCGCCCCCTCCGTCTCGTATCGCGCCTGATCCCCGGTGGGGGGTGAGAAGGCGGTCCGGGGCGGCTGCGGTTGCCTGGATCCCCCCACCGGTGTGTGGGCGGTGACGGCTGGGCCCTTGGACGGCGCCGCGCCAACGGTGGCCCGAGCACGGTGCCGCCATCACCACCCTCCGGGGATCAGGCGCATGACGAAACGGAGGGGGCGGGGTCGTAGGGGTGGGTGTTCTGGACTGTGGAGCATATTTGGGTGCATGACCCGGGACGAGATGAGCAGGTACCCGAGGCACCTAAATGTGCTGTCCAGAATGGCCGGCCCCGGAGGCCCCGACCCCGGCACCCCACGAAACGCGCGCCGGGGTCACTGACTTCACAGGGCTGGGGGCACCCCCGGCCGAAGGTTGGGGGAGGGCGGGCGGGCGGGGAGAAAACCTACCCGGACCGCAAGCGCAGCGCACTGGTAGACAGGGCGTCAACAAGCTGCCATCGTGAGGCCGGCGCACCGACCGAAGGGCGGCAAGCATGGCGCAGCGCTGGGTCACGGCCTCCGACGGCGTACGTCTGGCGGTGTACGAGCAGGGCGACCCCGCCGGGACCACCGTCCTGTGCGTGCACGGGTTTCCCGACGACCACGGGGTGTGGGACGGCGTCGCAACACGCCTGGCCGCCCGCGGTTTTCACGTCGTCACCTACGACGTGCGCGGCTCCGGCGCGTCCGGCGTGCCGCGCCGCACCCGCGCGTACCGGCTGCCGCAGCTCGCCGCCGACACCACCGCCGTGGCGGACGCGGTGAGCCCGCTTGCGCCGGTGCACCTGCTGACGCACGACTGGGGCTCCGTGCAGAGCTGGCACGCCGTCAGCACGCCCGAACTGGCGCACCGCTACGCCTCGATGACGTCCATCTCGGGCCCGGACCTCGACCACACCGGCCGCTGGTACCGGGCCCAGTTGCGCCGCCCGACCCCCGCGCGGCTGGGGAAGCTCGTGCGGCAGTCGCTGGCCTCGTGGTACGTGGGCTTCTTCCATCTGCCCGGTGTCGCCGAACTGGCGTGCCGCAGCGGCATCCTGGACGGTGTCACCAAGAGGCTGCGCCGCCTGGAGACCGGTGAGCCCCCGCAGGGGTACGGGCCGGGGCCGGCCGCCCGCAACCGGGCCGGGCTGAAGCTCTACCGGGCCAATGTGCTGCCCCGCGTGCTCCGTCCGCGGGTCCGGCACGCCGTCCTGCCGGCGCAGGTACTGGCCCCGTCCATGGACGTGTTCGTGCTGCCGCCGTGGCAGACGGAGATCACCGACTGGGCGCCCGGTGCCGAGATCCACCACGTGGACGGCGGCCACTGGCTGCCCAGCCACCGCCCCGGCCTCGTCGCCGAGTTCGTGGCGCGGCTGGTCGAGCGCGTCGAGGAGGAGGGGGCCGCCGCATGACCGCCGAGCCCGAGCACATCGTCCTCAGGCCCCGTGACGTGCGGTGGGAGTGGGACGGGGCTGCCGCTGCGCTACCTGGACGACGACGCCTTCCTCACGGTTCCTGACCGTCTTCCGGCAGGCGGTGCCGATGATCGCGGACGACCGGCTGCGCGAGGACGTCATCGGGTTCATCGGGCAGGAGGCGATGCACGCCCAGGCGCACCAGTCGCTGCTGGGCTACTTCAGCGCGGAGGGACTGGACACCGACGGCTTCATCGCCCAACTGCGCTGGTTCTTCGAGGAGATGCTGGGGGACCGCGGACTGAGCGGGAAGGCCGCGCACGGCTGGCTGATCGAGCGGGTGGCGATCATCGCGGCGATCGAGCACGTCACGTCGTTCCTCGGCGACTGGATCCTGGGCGCCCGCGGACTGGACACGCTGGACAAGCACGAGAAGGCCGAGGCGGTCCTCGACCTCTTCACGCACCTAGACGGCCGCTACCTGCACCGCGTGCGGGCCCACCTCGTCGCCTTCCCCGTCCTCCTGTACTGGTGGGTGCGCGGTCTGCGCTGCCTCATGGCCGAGGACCCGCTGGGGGCGGGCAAGCCGCGCTGGCGGGACTGGTTCCGCGGTGCCCGCCGCGGCCTGCCTCGCCCGCGGCGCGGGCCGCGCTCCACTAACGGGGTTCCCGCCCGTGTCCCCGTACGACCTGCGTGTCCCACCGCCCCACCGCCCCGCCGAGCCGCTGCTCGCGCTGCTGGCCCGGATCACGCCGCTGCTGGTGCGCGGCAGCGCGCGCAGCGCGCCGCGGAAGCCGGTCGTGGTCGACCGCTCGCTCTCGCTGCGCGTCGCCGGCGTCACGGTGGAGGCCGAGGGCGTGGTCGCCCTGCGTCTGGTGCGGGCGGACGGCGGCACCGCGCCGCTGCCCGGCTGGCGGCCCGGTGCCGGTGACCCGGCCGACCCGGACGCCTACCGGGTGGCCGTCCGGCTCGTCCCGGACGGCGAGGGCGGGATCGGCATCACACCGATCCTGCCCATGGTGCGCGCCGCTGCCGCCGCGTGCGCGGACTGGCGGCTGGTGTACGCAGGGCGGGACCGGGCCCGCCTGCCGTTCCTGGACGAGGTGGCGGAACTGGCGGCGCCGGACCCCGCCCGGGTGCGGGTGCGCAGCGACGCGGAGGCCGGCGGTCCCCACCGCCGCCGGACTGCTGGCGGGCGCCGGGCCGGACACCGCTGTCTACTTCTGCGGGCCGCCCGCGCTCGTCCCGGCGCTGCACCTGGAGCGCTTCTCGCCGCCACCGATCACCGACGGCTCGGCGTTCGAGATCCAGCTCGGCCGGGGCGGGGCGCCCGTGACGGCCGACCGGTCCGCGCTGTCCGTGCTCGGCGCCGCGCGTCCGGACACGGCGTACTCCTGCCGTCAGGGCTTCTGCGGCACGTGCCGGGTGGGTGTCCTGTCCGGCGGCGACAGCGTGCGGCACCACGGCAGCTCGACGGCCCGCCGTACGCGGGACGCGATGCTCGTCTGCGTCTCCCGTGCCGAGGCGGGCGCGCGCCTGGTGCTGGACGTGTGACGGGCCCGGGCCGGCTAGGCCGACAGCGGGTCCATCGGCATGGGCAGGACCTCGCCCTCCATCATCGCCCCGAGCCCGCGCACCGCGCAGACGTCCGGGCGGTCCGCGATCGTCACAGGCATCCCGGTGGCCTGACGGAGCATCATGTCCAGGCCCGGCAGCAGGGCGCTGCCCCCGGCGAGCATGATGCCGCGGTCGGTGAGGTCGGCGACCAGGTCGGGCGGGCAGCGCCGCAGGACGGTGCCGATGCCGTCGACGAGGGCCGCCATGGGCATGCGGATGGCCCGGCGGACGCTCTCGATGTCGACGGTGACCGTGCGCGCGATGCCGCTGGCCACGTCCCGGCCCTGGACCTCGGTGCTCGGCGCGATCGGCCCCGGCGCGGACAGGATCTCGTGCAGCGGCCGCACCGACTGGGTGGGCAGCACCAGTTCGTGCGCGTTGCGCACGTGCTGCACCACCACGTGGTCGATCGCGTCGCCGCCGACCGGGATGGTCTCGGCCGCGACGATGGCGCCCAGCGACAGGACCGCGATCTGCGTCGTGCCGGCCCCGCTGAGCATGATCATCGTCGCCTCGGGCTGCTCGACCGGCAGCCCGCAGCCGACCGCCGCGGCGATCACGGAGTCGACGAGTTCGACCCGTCGCGAACCGAGCCCGTACAGCGTCTCGATGGCCGCCCGCTGGGCCAGCGGCTTGCTGCTGTTGGGGGTGCACACCGCGGCGCGCAGCATCGGCTTGCGCCGCCACGCCTTGCGCAGCCGGCCGCCGAGCAGGTGCCGGAGCATGCGCTGGGCCATGTCGATGTCGACGACCATGCCGGCCTGGATGGGGCGGACGACGCGGATGTGGTCGGGGGTGCGCCCGGTCATCTGCTCGGCGAGCGATCCGACGGCGATGAGGGCCCCGCTGTGGGCGTTGACGGCGGCCACGCTGGGCTCGTCCACGACGAGTCCCTGTCCTTTGATGTAGACGCGGGTCCGTGAGGCGCCGAGATCGACGGCTACGGAGCAACGGCGCAACTGCGCGAGGCTGACGGTCACGGCAGGTCCTCCCCGAGGGAGCCGGTTCCCGGGACCGCCCCGGTGGCAGTCCCGTATGATCATCGTGACGGTATTGCCCCGATTTCGCCTGTAGTGTTGCGCCGCCCGGAGGACGCGTCCCTCCTGCGGCCTAGCGAACGATGCGTGCCGCGAGGACCGCGATGTCGTCCTCGGCGGGCTCGGAGACCAACAAGGACAGGATCCGGTCGACCAGGCCGCCCCAGATCCCCGTCCGGGGGCAACCGCAACCGGGCGAGCCGTTCGAGGGACACGTCGATGTCCTCGCCACGCCGCTCGACCAGGCCGTCGGTGTTGAGCAGCAGGACGTCGCCGCGCCCGCACCGGCCCGAGACGATCTCGTAGCCGCCGTGCCCGGTGCCCAGCGGAGGGCCGACCGGCACCCGGATCAGCTCCACTGAGCCGTCCGGGCGGATCGGGGCGGGCGGCAGGTGCCCGGCGGATGCCCACGCCCGCCGGCGTGCCGTCCAGCACCTGCCGCAGAACCTCGAGGTCCAGTGGTGACCAGCCGCCGGGCCCCCTGTCACGCGCTCACCCGGGTCATCCTCCCGTCCGCCGAGTGCGCCCGTACCCGTGATCCGGCGGTCGGCCGTTCGGCGCACGCCCGGATGCGATCACCCCGGCGGGTGGCTATGGGCCCCGGCGGGGCGTGTCGCCGGAGTGCCGCGCGCGGCCGGCCGCACGATCGGCCCGATGCGATGCAAGGCGGTGGCCGCGGTGCTGTGCCTGCTGCTGGCGATGCCCCTCGCGCTGCGGGGGACGGCCGTGGCGACGACAGCGCCGGCGGCGACGGACCGGCCCGCGGACAGCCCCGGAGTGCACCGGCTGTACGCGGAGGCCGAACGCGCCGTGGAGCGGTACCAGGCGGTGGAGCTGGCGACCGAGCGCAAGCGCGCCGAGCTGCGCGGGCTGCGGGCGACGACCCGGGGGGAGCGCCGCCGGCTGCGGCTGCTGCGGGACCGGGTCGGGGCCATGGCCCGTACCGAGTACCGCAACGCGGGACTGAGCCCGTCGGCGCGGCTGCTGCTGTCGGGGAGCCCGGACCGCCTGCTGGAGGACGTCACCCTGGTCCGCCAGGGCGAGCACGCCGAGGCCGCGCTGCTGACCGCGCACCGGGTCGCACAGCGCCGGCTGGCCGAGGACACGGCGGCCGTGACCGCCGCGCTGGAGGCGCTGGACCGCCAGGCCCGGCGGCAGGCCGAACTCCGGCGGAGCATCCAGGAGAAGCTGGTGCGCGCCGGTGCCGGGCTCGCCGCCCGCTACCTCGCCCTACTGGGCGGCGACGTCCCTGACCGCTGCCCGCACACCGACCCCGGTGACGTTCCGGTCCAGGCCGCCGCCCGCCGCGGCGTCGCGCGCTGGGTGAGCCCGGTGGCCCACTACCGGCTGTCCGCCGGTTTCGACGACGCCGGGTCCCACTGGGCGCACCGGCACACCGGCCAGGACTTCGCGGTCGCCTCCGGCACCCCGGTCCGCGCGGTCGGCGACGGCACCGTGGTGGCGGCCGGCTGCGGCGACGGCTTCGGCAACCAGATCGTCGTCCGGCACGACGACGGCTACTGCACGCACTACGCCCACCTGTCCGTCATCGAGACCGCGCCGGGCCGCCGGGTGCGCGCCGGTCAGCTCATCGGGCTGTCCGGCAGTTCGGGCAACTCCACAGGCCCTCACCTGCACTTCGAGGTCCGCGTCACCCCGCAGATGGGCTCGGCCGTCCCCCCGCTCCCCTGGCTGGCCCGGCACGGCGTCCGGGTGCCCGGCCCGGACGGCTGAACTCCCGGCACCCCACCCCCACTCGTCACAGCTGTCGCACAGGTCCGTTACTGTTCGGCCTCCGGCGTGCGATCTTGCCGCCGCCGGTTCTTTCTGACCTGTGGGGGGTCCTGCATGCGCACATCCCGCGCACATCGGCCTGCCGTCATCCGTAGCGGAGCCGTACTTCTTCTCACCGCCGGCCTCGCGGCCGGACCGCTGGCCGCCGCGCCGGCCTTCGCCGAGGGGGAGACCGTCCGCGGTCTGTCCACTGGCGACGACGGCACACTCGCCGTCGGCCTTGACACCAGCGAGGCACTGTGGGTCAAGGTGAGCGTCCGGGAGTCCGCCGCGTCGGACGCCGCGGTGCTCGCCTCGACCGACGACCTGACCTGGTCCTGGCAGCGCGGCTGGTCCACCGTCAAGCCGCTCGCCCTGCCCGAGGGCAAGGCGTACGGGGACTATCCGGTGGACGTCGACTACCGCCTGCCCGGCGGCACCGTCCAGCACTGGACCGGTGCCGAGCACGGTACGGCGGGCCAGTTCGACTACCGGCTGCACACCGGGGTCGGCAAGCTCGGCTACGACCGTGACAGCACCGACTTCGACCACCGAACGGCGGTGCTCAGCGGCACCGTCACCACCTTCGACCCGGCGACCGGGACGACCGGTCCGGCCGCGCCCGGCACGCAGGTACGGGTGAACTGGACCGCCCGTGTCGGGGTGGACGCCAAGTCCGGCTCGGCGACGGCCACCTCCGGCACCGACGGCGCCTTCTCGGTGAGCGTGACGCCCGGCGGTGCGGTCACCTCCGGCAGCGCCGTCGTCCTCGGCAGGGCCGACACCGACCCGGCGGCCGCGGTCGCGCTGCCCGAACTGTCGGCCCGCGCCGTGCAGTACCGGATCAGCGCCGACCCGTCGGCCAAGCGGGTCCACAAAGGCAGCACGTTCACGATGCGGGGTACCGTCCAGCGCCTGACCGACCAGGGGTGGAAGCCCTTCGCCGGTGCTCCCCTGGTCACCACCCCGCAGCCCCCGGACGTGTACCGCTACAGCGTGCCCGGCCTGATGGGCACGGGCACCGTGGACGCCTCGGGGAACTTCGCGTTCCCGGTGACGGCGACCAAGAGCACCTGGCACTACACCTACGTCAGGCCGTCGGAGTACCTGGCCGACGTGGCGTACGCCGAGCACTTTGTGAACGTGCCCACGGCCGGCACCTACTCGGGCGTCAGCATGTCGCTGGACGCCTACGGGAAGGTCACCGCCAAGGGCACTCTGAAGGGCTCCTGCTGGAACGCCAAGGTCTGGCTGCAGTACTCCAAGGACGGCCGGACCGGCTGGAAGTCCCTCACCTCGGTCCAGGCGAGCGACAACGGCACGGGCAAGTGCTCCTTCTCGATGGGCGCCTGGGGCTACACGGACGGTTACTACCGCGTCTACCACTCCGAGTCGGACGGGATGCTCGCGGTGGCGTCGGCCACCAAGCGCCTGCACCGCACGGTGACCCGGATCGTGTCCTTCGACATGACGCCGAACAGCCCGCGTCTGGGCGGGGCGTTGAAGGCCAAGGGCACGCTGCAGTACCTGTCGGGCGGCAAGTGGAGGGCGTACAAGGGCGGGAAGATCGTCATCGTCCTCAAGCCCAAGGGCGAAAGCTCCTGGTACTGGACGGTGAAGGGGAAGACCGACGCGGCGGGCCACTTCAGCCTCGGCACCAAGGCGTACGCCGACGCCACGTGGGGCGCGTACCTGGAGGCGGACTCCACGCACTTCTACAGCGAGTCGAAGACGGAGTACATCAATGCCCGTTGAGTCCCGGCGCCTTCTCGCGCTGATCGCCTCGGTGGCCGCGCTCTCCGGCGGGCTCGCCGTCGCCCCTGCCCTCGCCGCCGACGCCGGCCCGCTCGGCATCGGCGTGGCGCGGACGGTCGACACGCAGCGCGGGTCCTTCACCGTGCCGGTGTGGACCGACGCCCCCGGCGGCACGGTCACCTCGGTCACGGCGACCGTGCGCGACGGTGACGCGGTCGTGGTGGACGGTCTGCGGCTCGCCGGTTCCGGTGAGCAGTGGTCCGTGCCCTCCGACGCCGTGCTGAAGCTGACCGAGGACGGCGGCGTCATGCCGCACCTCGGCCGGTACGCGATCGACGTCACCGCCACCGACGACCAGGGCGACACCCTCGTCCGCACGGGTGCCGGCACCCTGGACTTCACCCTGCGGCCCGTCCTCACCACCGCTCTGACCCGGACGCTGCTCGACAGGGACCACCGCACGGCGGGCGTCACCGGCACCCTCCTCGGGGTGCAGCCCGGCAGCGGCGACGAGGTGCCCCTGGAGGGCGCCACGGTCGGTGTGACCCGCACCTACTACTCCGTGGACGGACGCCCCGACAGCACCTGGCAGGCCGTCACCGGGGCGGACGGCTCCTTCGCCTCACCGGAGTTCCCCGTCGTCACCTGGGCAGGGCTGTCCGCCGCGTTCTCCGCGGACGACGCGCAGGTGCACGGCACCGCCCAGTCGGCCGCCGGGAACCCGCAGATGCAGCAGACGAACGTGGTCGTCACCGCCAAGGCCGACCGCACCCGCGCGGTGTCCGGCCAGACGGTGACCATCAGCGGCACCGTCAAGGACACCGCGGGCACCCCGGTCGCCGGGGCGTCCGTGCGACTGGCGCTCGGCGCGGCGCAGCCGGTCACGGTCGTCACCGGCGCCACGGGTTCCTTCAGCGGCAAGGTGGTCGCGGCCCGCGGGCAGAACGACTGGGGCGGCTGGTCCGCCGCCGAGGACGACCCCTACCTGACCGCCTCCGCGGCCGCCAGTGGCTCGATCCTCCTCCCGGCGGATTCCGTCTTCACCGAGGTGACCTCGAGGATCGGCGCCGACGTCAAGGTGACCGTGTCGGCCCGGCTGTTCGCGGCGTACGACCGCGTGACGAGCATCTACGACCACCAGTTCGTCCACCTGGAGTACTCCAAGGACGGCAAGTCGGGCTGGAAGGACCTCGGCACCGGGTACGCGCCGAACAACGGCGGCACGGTCACCATCAGCAAGTGGGGCTACCTCGACGGCTACTACCGTCTGCACCACTACACCTCGGACCAGCTGGCCGAGACCGCCAGCAAGCCGGTCCGGCTGACCCGCACCAACACGCGGCTGTACTCGATGAAGGCGTCCTCCACCAAGGTCAAGAAGGGGGCCGCGGTCACCTTCACCGGCACCCTGAAGGAGTACGTCTCCGGCACCTGGCGGCCGTACAGGAGCGGGCACGTCGAGCTGTTCTTCCAGAAGAAGGGCTCGACGAAGTGGACGTACATCTCCTCGGGCACCACGAACTCGACGGGCAAGGCCACCCTCAAGGGCAAGCCGGCCTCCGACGGCAAGTGGCTGATCCAGTACTTCGGTGACGCGAAGCACTTCGACAGCGACGGGACCGCGGTCTTCGTCGACGTGCGGTAACGCCCGCACCACCACGAGGGCACGAGGGCGGGGACCGGCCGGGCGACCGGTCAGTCCCCGCCCTCGTGCCGTGACGCCTCGGTGCGCAGCGACCGGCCCAGCTCGTGCGCCTCGCGGCGGTCCTCCGCGGTGGCGTCGGTGACGTCCAGGAAGATCTGGTCCAGCTCGGGGAACTCCTCGGCGAGCGTCTTCTTGATCCGGACGGCGGCCTCCTCGACCGTCTCGCTGTCGATGCCCCCGGTCAGGTCGACCCGGGCGGCCAGCAGCACCGAGTCGACGCCGAGCCGCATCGTCAGCAGCGCGGTCACGGTGTCGATCTCCGGCTGCCGCCCGAGCAGTTCGTGCGCCCGCTGCCGCAGCCGCGGGTCGGCGGCCTCGCCGATGAGGGTGTCGCGGCAGTCCTTGCCGAGCCGGTAGGCCACGAACATCAGCAGCACGGCGATGGCCAGGGACGCCCACGCCTCCCACTGCCGCCCGCCGGTGGCCCAGTGCAGCCCCACGCCCGCCAGGGCCAGCAGGACGCCGAGCACCGCCGCGCTGTCCTCGGCGATCACCGTGCGCAAGGTGGGGTCGTCGCCCTCGCGCAGCTCGGTGCGGAAGGCGCGACCGTGCTCGCGTGCCCCGCCCCGTACTTGGAGCAGCGCCTTGACCAGGGACGACCCCTCGGCGATGAGGGAGACCACGAGCACGGTGGTGGCGATCAGGAAGGCCTTGAGGGTGTGCGGCTCGTGTTCGTGGAAGGCGGTGATGCCCTGGTAGAAGGAGAAGCAACCGCCCATGACGAAGATGCCGACGGCGGCGAGCAGCGACCAGAACCAGCGCTCCTTGCCGTAGCCGAAGGGGTGCTGCGCGTCGGGCTCGCGCCGGCTGCGGCGCAGCGCGGCGAGCAGGAAGATCTCGTTGAGGGTGTCGGCGACCGAGTGCGCCGCCTCGGACAGCAGTGCCGGCGATGTGCTGAGGAGGCCTCCGACCGCCTTCGCCGCGGCGATCACCAGGTTCGCGGCGAGCGCGACGAAGACGGTGCCCTTGGTCTGAGTGTCCTTGCCCATGGGGTGCGTCTGCCCGGGGCGGGGCGACTCAGTGGTGGAAGGCCGTGGGCGCCGTGCCGGGCGGGTGCAGGGGGTGCTCCTGCTCGCGCAGCTGGGGCAGGTAGCGCTCCAGGTCGGCGAGGAAGAGGTCCGCGAGGTCCTCGGAGAAGCCGTTGCGGACCACGATCCTCAGCACCGCCAGGTCCTCGCGGTCGGCGGGGAAGGTGTAGGCGGGCACCTGCCAGCCGCGTTCCCGCATCCGCCGGGAGACGTCGAAGACGTCGAAGGCGGTGACGTGGTCGGCGGTGGTGAGGGCGAACACCGGCAGCTGGTCGCCCCGGGTGATCAGCCGGAAGTCGCCGTACTCCTCGATCCGCGAGGCCAGGTACGTGGCCACGTCGCGGGCGGTCTGCTGGACGACGCGGTAGCCGTCGCGGCCCAGCCGCAGGAAGGTGTAGTACTGCGCGGCGACCTGCGATCCGGGCCGGGAGAAGTTCAGGGCGAAGGTCGGCATGTCGCCGCCGAGGTAGTTGACCCGGAAGACCAGCTCCTCGGGGAGTGCCTCGGTGTCCCGCCACAGCGCCCAGCCCACGCCCGGGTAGACCAGCCCGTACTTGTGGCCGGAGGTGTTGATCGACGCCACCCGCGGCAGCCGGAAGTCCCAGACCAGGTCCTCGTCGAGGAACGGCGCGACCATGGCGCCGGAGGCCCCGTCGACGTGCACGGGGATGTCCAGGCCGGTGCGCTCCTGGAGGCCGTCCAGGGCCGCGCAGATCTCCGCCACCGGTTCGTAGGAGCCGTCGAAGGTGGAGCCCAGGACGGCGACGACGCCGATGGTGTTCTCGTCGCACCGTGCCAGGGCCGATTCCGCGTCCAGGTGGAGCCGGTCGCCCTCGACGGGCACCGTGCGCGCCTCGATCTCCCAGAAGTTGCAGAACTTCTCCCAGCAGACCTGCACGTTGACGCCCATGACCAGGTTGGGCCGGGCCTGCGCCGGATAGCGGTCGCCCTGGCGCTTCATCCAGCGCCGCTTGAGCGCCATCCCGGCGAGCATGCAGGCCTCGGAGGAGCCGGTGGTGGAGCAGCCGACGGCCTTCTCCGGGTCGGGCGCGTTCCACAGGTTGGCGAGCATCGACACGCAGCGCCGCTCCAGTTCGGCCGTGCGCGGGTACTCGTCCTTGTCGATCATGTTTTTGTCGAAGCACTCGGCCATCAGCACCTGGGCCTCGCGCTCCATCCAGGTGGTGACGAAGGTGGCCAGGTTGAGCCGGGCGTTCCCGTCGAGCATCAGCTCGTCGTGGACCAGCTGGTACGCCGTCGCGGGCGGCATGGGGCCGTCCGGGAGCTGGTGCTTGGGCGGCGCGGTGCGCATGCCCGCGACCGGATCGGCCCCCGCGTAGAAGGGGTTGACGGCGAGTTTCGGCAGACCCTCGGCACCCTTGTGCAGCGACATAGCGCTCACACTAAGCGCGACGCGGCGCCTCGGCAGGTCGAGCCGTCAGACCGAGGAGGCCATCGAGAGCTTCGCCGCGAAGCCCAGGAACAGCGCCGCCGCGCCCGAGGTCAGCCCGGCCGCGAGCCGCCTGCGGCGGCGGAACTGGGCGGCCAGGTGGGTGCCGCCGAATATCAGCAGGGTCAGGTAGCTGAAGCTGAAGACCTGGGCGATCGCGCCCAGCGCCAGGAAGGACAGCGCCGGATGGGCGTACCCGGGGTCGACGAACTGCACGAAGAAGGAGATGAAGAACAGGATCGCCTTCGGGTTGAGCAGGCTGATCACCAGCGCCCGCCGGAACGGCTGCTCGGTCTGCGCGGGCCCCTCGACCACGACGGCGGCCACCGGCACCGGCTCCTGCTCCGGCTCGCCGGGACGCGCCCGCCACATCCCCCAGGCGGCCCGCGCCATGCCGAACGCGATCCACGCCAGGTAGCCGGCGCCCGCGTACTTCACGACGCCGAAGAGCACCGGGTTGGTGGTGAGCAGGCCCGCCACCCCGGCCGCCGAGGCGGTCATCAGCACCGTGTCGCCGAGGAAGACGCCCAGCGCCGCGCGGTAGGCGGTACGGACCCCGCGCCGCGCCGCGACGGAGAGGGTGTAGAGGGAGTTGGGCCCCGGCAGCAGCACGATCAGTACGGTGCCCAGCACGTAGGTCGACAGGTCGGTGATACCCAGCATGGGCACCAATATGGCACTTGCACCTCACGTGGCGTGAGGCCGGAGGGTGTGGTCATGAACACGAGCACGGGCTACTCGGTCGGGCAGGTGGCGGATTTCGCCGGCGTGACCGTCCGCACGCTGCACCATTACGACGAGATCGGGCTGCTGTCGCCCGGCGACCGCAGCCACGCGGGCCACCGCCGCTACGGCGACGCCGACCTCGACCGGCTGCAGCAGATCCTCTTCTACCGGGAGCTCGGCTTTCCCCTGGACCAGGTGGCGGTCCTCCTCGACGACCCGGCCGCGGACCCGCGGGAGCACCTGCGGCGGCAGCACACCCTGCTGACCGAGCGGATCGGGAAGCTGACGGAGATGGCCGACGCCGTCCAACGAGCCATGGAGGCACGCACGATGGGCATCAACCTCACGCCCGAGGAGAAGTTCGAGGTCTTCGGCGACTACGACCCCGACCAGCACGCCGAGGAGACCCGGCAGCGCTGGGGGAACACCGCGGCGTACGAGCAGTCGCAGCGCCGCGCCGCCTCGTACACCAAGGACGACTGGCTGCGGATCAAGGCCGAGCAGGACGACTGGGGCGGCAGGCTCGTGGCGCTCCGCGAGTCCGGCGCCCCGGCCGACGGCGAGGCCGCGATGGACCTGGCCGAGGAGCACCGGCGCTTCATCGTGGACCACTACTACGACTGCACGTACGAGATCCACACCGGTCTCGCCGGGATGTACCTGGCCGACCCGCGCTTCAACGCCTTCTACGAGGCGATCGCGCCGGGCACCGCCCAGTACGTGCACGACGCGATCGTCGCCAACGCTAGGCGGGTTCGGGGGTGATGACCGCCGCCGTGCCGTAGGCGCACACCTCGGTGCCGACGTCGGCAGCCTCGCTGACGTCGAAGCGCATCGTCAGCACGGCGTTCGCGCCGCGTGCCCGCGCCTGCTCGACCAGCCGCTCCATCGCCTGGGTGCGGGTCTGCGCCAGGGTCTTGGTGAGCCCCTTCAGCTCGCCGCCGACCAGGGACTTCAGGCCCGCGCCGATCTGGCTGCCCAGATGGCGGGAGCGGACGGTGAGGCCGAAGACCTCACCGATCACCCGCTCCACCCGGAAGCCGGGGACGTCGTTCGTGGTGACCACCAGGACGTCGGACCCCTGCCGCTGTCCGCCGCCGTACTCGTCGATATCCATGGGGGCATCGTGCGCGGCGATCGCCGTCCCGCGCGGGACGCACGCCGGGCCGCCGCGGAAAGGGGATGCTTCCCGCCGGTTCCCCCCGAAGGCGGTGATTCCGTCGGCGGCGGGCGATGTGCGGTGCCGCACCGCGGAACGCGTGGGGTGACCGTGGCCGGCCGTTCGCGTACGGGGAACGGTTCGGTCGCGACCGCGTTGATACTTTTGGCGCGTGACGACTATCGCCCTGGGCCCGCAATGGCTCGACCCCGATTACCTCATCTCGTCCGCGGGCCTCATCGGCCTGCTGGCGATCGTGTTCGCCGAGTCGGGTCTGCTCATCGGGTTCTTCCTGCCCGGTGACTCCCTGCTGTTCACCGGTGGCCTGCTGGTGGCCGGCGGCAAGCTGGACTGGCCGATCTGGGCCGTCTGCCTGCTCGTCGTGCTCGCCGCCATCGCCGGTGACCAGGTCGGCTACCTCTTCGGCCGCAAAGTCGGCCCCTCGCTCTTCCGCCGCCCGAACTCCAAGCTGTTCAAGCAGGAGAACATCGAGAAGGCGCACGAGTTCTTCGAGAAATACGGCGCGAAGTCGATCGTCCTGGCCCGTTTCGTGCCGATCGTGCGTACGTTCACGCCCATCGTGGCCGGCGTCAGCCGGATGAACTACCGCACCTTCGTCACCTACAACATCGTCGGCGGCACCCTGTGGGGCGCGGGGGTGACGCTGCTCGGCTACTGGCTCGGGCAGATCGCGTTCGTGCGCGGGCACATCGAGCTGATCCTGGTCGCGATCGTCCTGGTCTCGGTCGTCCCGATCGCCATCGAGTTCCTGCGGGCCCGCTCCGCGGCGAAGAAGGCCCCGCCGCGGCCGGAGTCCCCGGCCGACGGCGCCGGGCCGATGCAGCCGCCCGTCCAGAACCCCACCGCCTCCGGCGGCGGGCGCCACCGTGCGAACCGGCGTTAACGTCCGGGGTCAGGGGCAGTCAAGCAGTCGAACCACTGTGCCTGGGGGAGGGTGGCGACACCCTCCCCCAGCCACGCCCGGCCCGGGACCACGCCGAGAGCCGAGAGCCGAGAGCCGAGAGCCGAAAGCCGAGAGGAGGAACGCCGTGGCGCACCCGGAGGAGCCCGAGCAGCCGACCGGCGGCTCGGAATTCACCCCGCCGCTCGGGGTCGAGCTGCCCAAGCCGGAACCGCGGGGTTCCGCCTTCACGCGCCCCAGGACCTCCCCGCAGCTGTCGCACCCTGCGTTCACGCCCCCCGAGGGGGTCCCGGTGGTCAGCCTCTCCAAGGAGGCCCCCTGGCCGGACCGGATGCGGACGATGCTGCGCATGCCGCTCGGCGAGCGCCCGGCGCCGGAGCAGCCCACCGTGCAGCCGGAGGCAGGCACGGGGCCCGCCGTGCCGCGCGTGCTCGACCTGACACTGCGCATCGGGGAACTGCTGCTCGCCGGCGGCGAGGGTGCGGAGGACGTCGAGGCCGCGATGCTGGGCGTGGCCCACGCGTACGGGCTCGGCCGGGTGGAGCCGACCGTGACCTTCACGCTGCTGAGCATCTCGTACCAGCCCTCGCTGGTGGACCCGCCGGCCACGGCCAACCGCACGGTGCGCCGCCGGGCCACCGACTACACGCGCCTCGCGGCCGTCTTCCGGCTGATCAACGACATCACCGCGGCCGACCTGACCCTCGAGGACGCCTACCGACGTCTCGGGCTGATCCGGCGCAACCGCCACCCCTACCCCGGCTGGCTGCTGACGGCCGCCGCGGGGATGCTCGCCGGCGCGGCGAGCCTCCTGGTGGGCGGCGGCGGCCCGGTGGTCTTCGCGGTCGCCGCCCTCGGGGCCGTGCTGGGCGACCGGCTGGCCTGGCTGTGCGCGGGACGCGGCCTGCCGGAGTTCTACCAGTTCGTCGCGGCGGCCATGCCGGCCGCCGCGCTGGGTGTGCTCATCGCCCGCTTCGGCCATGTGCTGCCCGGCACGAGCACGCTGCAGGCCTCCTCCGTCATCACCGGTGGCCTGTTCGCGCTGATCCCGGGGAGGGCCCTGGTGGCCGCCGTGCAGGACGGCCTGACCGGCTTCTACATCACCGCCTCGGCCCGGCTGCTGGAGGTGATGTACCTCTTCACCGGCATCGTCATCGGTGTGACCCTGATCCTGTACGCCGGGGTCAGCCTGGGCGCGCAGCTGGACCCGGACCAGGCGCTGCGCGCGTACGAGAACCCTCCGCTGCAACTGGTGGCGGCGATGGTGCTGAGCCTGGCCTTCGCGGTGCTGCTGCAGTGCGAGCGCGGAGTGCTGGCGCTGGCCGCGCTCAACGGCGGTGTCGCCTGGACGGTCTACGCGGCGCTGCACCAGGAGTCCGTCGGCATCGGGATGTCGCCGGTGGCCGCGACCGCCGTCGCCGCCGGCCTGGTGGGCCTTTTCGGGCAGATGCTCTCCCGCTACCGCTTCGCCTCCGCGCTGCCGTACGTGACGGCCGCGATCGGGCCGCTGCTGCCTGGTTCGGCGACGTACTACGGACTCCTCGGGCTCACCCGGGGCCATTTGGACCAGGGTTTCGCCTCGCTCACCAAGGCCGCCGCGCTGGCGCTCGCGGTGGCCATCGGAGTGAACCTCGGCGGCGAGATCGCGCGGCTCTTCCTGAGGCTGCCCGGGGGCGCTGACCAGGCACGACGCCGCGCGGCGGCGAAGCGCACGCGCGGATTCTGAGCTCTGCGGACCCCCGGACGGCCGTTCCTGATGATGCGTCGGGAAATCTGATGTTAACTGTCCGTATCGTGGTCGTAGTTGACTGTAATCATTCCCAGGCGTTTCACTGCGTACGTGGGTGTCCGATCCGGGGCAAAACCGAACTTTCGGAGGCGAGGAGCCTTGGCTGACGAGCTGTTGAGCCCGCTGGATCTCGCCTTCTGGAATCTCGACTCACCCGGCCACCCCATGTACCTGGGCGCCGTCGCCGTCTTCGAACGCGACCCGGGGCACCCGGTCGACGCCGAGGGCCTCGCGGCCCTGATCACCGCGCGCGCCGAGAACGCGCCGCGCATGCGCCAGCGCGTGCGCGACGTCTGGTACGGCGTCGGCGGCGCCGCCTGGGCCCCCGACGAGCACTTCGACGCCCGGCGGCACGTGCACGCCGTCCGGCGCGCCGACACCTCCGCGGCCGTCGCGGAGCTGATGTCCCGTCCGATGGACCGCGAGCGCCCGCCGTGGGAGGTGTACGTCATCGAGGGGGCGCCCGACGCGCCCGTCTGCGTACTCGTCAAACTCCACCATGCGCTCGCCGACGGTCTGCGCGCCGTGGAGTTCGGGGCGGTCCTGCTCGACCAGGGCGCACGGCCGGCCGCCCCGGCGCCGCGCGCCGCGGCGGCCCCGGCCGCCCCGTTCAGCGTCGGCCCCCCGGCGCCATCGGCCACGGGTCGGGTTACTGGCCGCTGTCTGGCGGGGAGGTCGAAGTCCTACGGCTTGTCTCGGAGGGC
>NZ_JARAWX010000071.1:0-1068 GCF_033793585.1 Streptomyces sp. MI02-7b
GAGCTGGCCATTCCCAAGCTCCGCAGCGGCAGTTACTTCCCGCACTGGCTGCTCGAACGACGCCGCCGGGCCGAGCAGGCCCTCATCAGTGTGGTGGCCACCGCCTACCTGCTCGGGGTCTCCACCCGCCGGGTCGAGAAACTCGCCGAGTCCCTCGGCGTGACACAGCTGAGCAAGTCCCAGGTCAGCGCGATGTCCAAGCACCTGGACGACCAGGTCACCGCGTTCCGCAATCGGCCGCTGGATGCCGGACCGTATGCGTTCGTCTGGGTCGACGCACTGACCCAGAAGGTCCGCGAAGGCGGCCGCATCATCAACGTCCACGCGCTGATCGCGGTCGGTGTTAACGCCGACGGGCACCGAGAGATCCTCGGCCTGGACGTCGCTACCGCCGAGGACGGAGCCGGCTGGCTGGCCTTCCTGCGCTCGCTGATCGCCCGCGGCCTGGGCGGGGTCCAGCTGGTGGTCTCCGACGCCCACACCGGCCTGGTCGACGCGATCGGTGCGACCCTGCCCGGCGCCTCATGGCAGCGCTGCCGCACCCACTACGCCCGCAACCTGCTCAGTCAGGTCCCCAAATCGGCCCAGCCATGGGTGGCCACGCTGCTGCGGACGGTCTTCGAGCAGCCCGACGCCGACGCCGTCCAGGCCCAGATGACGCAGGTCCTGGACACCCTGGAGGGGAAGTTCCCCAAGGCCGCCGAGCACTTGGACGCCGCCCGGCACGACCTGCTGGCCTTCACCGCCTTCCCCCGGGAGATCTGGCGGCAGATCTGGTCCAACAATCCGCAGGAACGGCTGAACAAGGAGATCCGGCGCCGCACCGACGTGGTCGGGATCTTCCCCGACCGCACCGCCGTGGTCCGCCTGGTCGGCGCTGTCCTGGCCGAGCAGAACGACGAGTGGACCGAGGCCCGCCGCTACATGGGCCGCGACCTCCTCGCCAAGACCCGCCACCCGAACGAGTCACAAACCCACGACACCGTCCTGGCCGCCGAGCTCACCGCATAGCCTCAAAGAAGAGATCACCGAGTGGCCGTCGATACACCACTCCAGCGGACGTGACCG